>NZ_JAELTL010000037.1:0-55018 GCF_016428815.1 Serratia sp. ASV30
GGTCGCCGCCCATCGGATCGAGCTGTTCTGCCATCAACATCGGCGCGAACTCGATCACGTGGGTTTCCACGCCCAGACTTTTCAGTGCGCCAGCCGCTTCCAGGCCGAGCAGACCACCGCCCACCACTGCGCCACGTTTACTGCGGCGGGCGCAGGATTCGATAGCGTTAAGATCTTCAATTGTGCGGTAAACGAAGCAGTCCTGAGTCTCTGAACCTTTGATCGGCGGGATCCACGGATAGGAGCCGGTCGCCATGATCAGCTTGTCGTAATACACCGTGCGGCCGGTATTGGAGTGGATCACTTTCTCTGCGCGGTTAATGGTGATTGCGCGCTCGCCCACCAGCACTTTGACGCCCTGTTTTTCGTAGAAGCCTTCGCGGACCAGCGAAAGTTCTTCGGCAGTGTGGTGGGAGAAATAGGAGGAGAGATGCACGCGGTCGTAGGCGATGCGCGGCTCTTCACAAAAGATGGTGATGTCGAACTGGTCTTTGTCTGCCTTTTCCAGCAGATCTTCGATAAAGCGGTGGCCGACCATGCCATTGCCGATGACCGCGAGTTGGACTCTGCTCATTATTGCCTCAAAATTCTGATTTCCTGGATGTACCTTATTCCTCCCAGAAGGCAATTTATTGATGCAGGTCAAGTTAGCCTTTATATACCTCTAAGGTGGTATGTCTATGATTTTTATCGATATTTGATAAGTTGCGGTTTTTACTCAACTTTAGCTGAATCGAGCCAGTTAATGCAAAAAATACTCATTGGGGAGTAGCCGGGGGAAGGAAAGCCAAGCGGTGATTTTGTCAGCTCGTCATTGCCCAGTATGATGAAAGAAATGGTGAGCCGAGCAGAGGTAAAAATGGCGAACAATCCGGTCAAGTTTATCGATAATCTGCGCCTGAGTGGGCATGAGGGGCTATGGCAGTTGGCCATTGAGCAGGGGCGGATCGCGCATATCATTCCACAGCCTGAGGGTCTGGAGTGGCGCAGCGACGTGTTGGATGCCGAAGGCGGGCTGGCGCTGCCGCCGTTTATCGAGCCGCATATCCACCTGGATACTACGCAAACCGCCGGGCAGCCCGCATGGAACCAGTCCGGCACGCTGTTTGAAGGCATTGAACGCTGGGCAGAGCGCAAAGCACTGCTCACCCATGAAGACGTGAAGCAGCGCGCGTGGCAGACGCTGAAATGGCAAATCGCCAACGGCGTACAGCATGTGCGCACCCATGTTGACGTATCCGATCCTACACTGACCGCGCTGCGCGCCATGCTGGAGGTCAAGCAGGAGGTCTCTCCTTGGATCACGCTGCAGATCGTGGCTTTTCCTCAGGAAGGGATCATGTCATATCCCAATGGGGAAGCCTTGCTGGAGGAGGCATTACGGCTCGGGGCGGATGTGGTTGGGGCTATCCCGCATTTTGAATTCACCCGCGAATACGGCGTGGAGTCGCTGCACAAGGCCTTTGCCCTGGCACAGAAATATGATCGGCTGGTGGACGTGCACTGCGACGAGATTGACGACGAACAGTCCCGCTTTGTGGAGACCGTGGCCGCGCTGGCATTGAAGCTGGAGATGGGCGGCAAGGTCACCGCCAGCCACACCACCGCGATGCATTCCTACAATGGGGCCTATACCTCAAGGCTGTTCCGGCTGCTGAAAATGTCCGGTATCAACTTCGTGGCCAACCCGTTGGTGAATATTCACCTGCAAGGACGTTTCGATACCTATCCCAAGCGGCGTGGTATCACCCGGGTGAAGGAGATGCTGGAGGCGGGCATCAACGTCTGCTTTGGTCATGACGACGTGTTTGACCCCTGGTATCCACTGGGTACCGCCAATATGTTGCAGGTGCTGCATATGGGGCTCCACGTCTGCCAACTGATGGGTTATGGCCAGATCGATGACGGATTGGATCTGATCACCACCCACAGCGCACGAACCCTGAACCTGACGGATTACGGTTTGCGTGCAGGCAACAGTGCCGATTTGGTGATCTTACCCGCAGACAGCGGTTTTGACGCAGTACGCCGCCAGACGCCGGTACGCTATTCGATCCGTGCTGGTGCGGTCATCGCAGCCACCCAGCCTGCGCAAACCACGCTGTATCTGGAGCAGGAAGAACAGGTCGACTTCAGGCGTTAGACATAAAAAAAGGGTTCTGCGTTGGCAGAACCCTCATGGGGAAAACTAGCAGCAGTTAGTGCGTGGTATGCCCATGGTTGCGGTGCTTGGTCACAAAACCGAGCAGCAGACACATCACAAACACGGCCAGATACAGGCCGTTGGCCGTAGTCAGCGCGGCATGGACTCCGCTGCTGGCAACGATTGGGCCGGTGACTACGAAGGTCAGCATAGTGCCGATGGTGCCGCAGGTCAGGATAAAGTTGACCAGTTTCGGTGAGGAAACCTTGGTTTGCTGAGAACCGAGCGTGATCAGCGTGGTGTAGATCGCGCTGGAGACGAAGCCCAGAGCCATGATGTAGTAGCTCAGGTACTCAGGATTATCGGTGCTGATAAACAGGTACATGGCACCCGTTGCCAGCGCAGCCAGCACGGTGACGATGCGTTGCAGGTCAAAGAAGCGCAGCACGAAGCTGAACACCCACATACCGATCATGTAAGAAGTCCAGAAATTGCTGACCACCTTGCCCGCCTGGTCGATATTCATGCCGAAGGTTTTGGTGGCGTATTCCGGTACCCATTGGATAAAGCCCAATTGGCCAAGAATGTAGCACAGCGCGGCGATAGCCAGGAACAGCACGCCGATACCCCATTTCTCTTTCACCACCGGCTCGCTGCTTTTCTCCCCTTTGTCACCCAGAACCGGGAACTCGGAACACAGCGTCAGCACGAAGATGGCCAGGTACAGCACCCCTATGCAGGCGTAAACCCAGTACCAGCCAATGCTACGCGCCAGCAGCATTGCGGCGATGATCGGGAAGATCATCCCGGCCATGCTGAAGAAGGAGTCGGTAAACAGCAAGCGTGAACCGCGTTGGCGGCCAGCATACATATGGGTGATCAGGAAGGTGCCGATCGACATGGTGATACCGCTGACCACGCCGAGTACAAACATGCACAGCGAGAACAGGGTCAGGCTTTTGCCTACCATCAGCCCGGCGATGGCCAGCAGCATCAGGATAAAGCCAAAGATCAGCTGACGTTTCAGCGGAATGATTTCCATCAGCCAGGCATTGAGGAAGATTGAAATCAAAATACCCGCGTTAAGGAAGGTAAAGGTATTGCTCATGCTGGAAACCGGCAGATTGAAATACTCTGCGATGTTTCCCATCACCATCCCTGTGACGATCACTAATGCACCGGTCAGCGCATAAGAGAAGAAGCTGATCCAGGTTAGCCGGATGCGGTTGCTGTCATTCATGTATATAGGCCTGATTATCTTTGTTGTGGTTTATACCCGTGGGCCGTCAGGCCGAAACCTGAGATCCCTGGGGTTTAAAGCTGGCATAAGGCCGCAGGTTTTTCCTGGTAAAAACTGGAAAAGATCCCGATCAGGCCACCAGGAGGCGGATCCTAGCATAGACAACGGGAGTTTATGTGACGAGCATCGATTTTTTGATGCAAGGGATGAAAGGTTTTTAGATTTTTATGTGATCAGCTACCGAGTGTGGCGATCGAATCGCGCTGGATGATGGTCGGCTCAAAGCTCACCGGCGCGGTCAGTGGATCTATCAGCAGACGAGCGGCATATTGCGCCATCTCGGTAATGGGGAAATGCACGCTGGTGAGCGCCGGGCGGACAAACGGCGCTCGCTCGCCGCTGTCGTAGCAGATTAGCGAGATATCCTGTGGTACGCGCAAATGCCGCTCATTAATTGCCAGCAGGGCACCAATCGCCATTTCTTCGTTGCAGCAGTAAATCGCCGTAGGCAGCGCTTTACTGCGCAGCAGTTGGTCAGCGCACTGGTAGCCGCTTTCCAGGTCATACACCCCTTCCGGGCAGCCTAGCGGTTGCAGATTGGCGGCCTGCATCGCATTGAGGAACCCTTGTAACCGCTGTTGGCTGGATGCTCGTTGGGCTGGACCGCTGATACAGGCAATGCGCCGATGGCCCGCGTCGATCAACTGCTGGGTAGCAAGCTGGCTGGCGTAAACGTGATCGAAGGTGACACAGCGATCTTCCAGGCCGGGGACCAGGCGATCCAGCAGCACAAAGGAGCGCTGTTCGGCAGCCAACTGGCGTAGCCGATCGTCGCTGAGGCAGCGCACATGCAGGATCACGCCGTCGCAACGCAGGCTGAACAGGCGTTGGATCGCCAGCAGTTCATTTTCCGCACTATTGCGGCCTTGGGTCACCAACAGCTGTTTACCGTTGGACTCGGCTTCGGTTTGGACGAAATCCATCAGGGCACCAAAGAAGCCGCCTCGGTATGAGGTGGTGACCAGGCCCAAGGTGTTACTTTGGCTGGATGCCAACGCCCTGGCCGCCGGGTTGGGGGTATAGCCCAGTTCGGCCACCGCCCGTTTGACCTTCTCGCGGGTGAGCGCTTTGACCTTGTTATCGCCGTTGACCACGCGTGACACAGTCGCGCGGGATACGCCCGCTATCGCTGCGACATCTTCCAGTGTCACCATTTTGCTGCTCCTGATTACGGGCTTATCCCCCCACTTGATCAGATTACAGGAGATAAGTGGGCCCGGCGAGCCGAACCCAATGTTGATGGTTATGCGTTAAACTGCGGCAAATAGGCTTTATTCACCTCCAGCACTTCTTCCAGCAGCGGCTGGGCAATTTGGGCGTTGGCGACCAGGGGATTGGTGACCAGTGCCAGCAGCCCACTGCGGCGATCGCCATGCACGGCGGCTTCTATCGTCAGCCGTTCATAGGCTTTAACCTGCTGGGTCAGCGCATGCATCGAATCCGGCAGTTGGCCAAACGTCAGCGGATGAGCGCCCTGAGCATCGACGATACAGTTGGTTTCTATCACAGCATCGTCTGGCAAACCGCGAATAGCGCCACGGTTTGCGGTATTGACCACTAATTGCGTACCGAGATTGTTGTGAATGGCACGGATCAGCTCCAGCGCCACTTCGGAATAGAAGGAACCGCCACGGAAACTGAGCTGCTCGGGCTTGCTGTCGAGATGCGGGTCTGCATACAGTTCGAACAACTCCTTCTCTACTTTCATCACCTGCTCGGCACGGGTACCACGTTCGGCTGCGGCGGCAATCTCTTCTTCCAGCATCTCTTTGGTCTGGTAGAAATAGCGGTGATAAGGGCAGGGGATCGCCCCAACGGCGCGCAGGAACTCCGGCGGCCAAGGCTCTTCCTTGATGTTGTTCATGGTCAGTGCGGCACCGTCACACAGCATGTCGATCACTTTGCCGGTCACGTCCTTGCCGTTTTGTAGCACCTGGTGGACCCACACCATGTGGTTCAACCCGGCGAATTGCAGCTGCACCTCGGCGTAAGGGGCCTTCAGCATATTGGCGATCATGTGATGCATGCTGATCGGCACGTTACACAGGCCGATGATTTTCGCCTTGGTATAGCGCGAAACGGCTTCGGTCACGATGCCCGCCGGGTTGGTAAAGTTGATGATCCAGGCATCGGGTGCCAGTTGTTCAACCTTGCGGGCGATATTCAGCATCACCGGGATGGTGCGCAGCGCCTTGGCAAAACCGCCAACGCCGGTAGTTTCCTGGCCGATCAGTTGGTATTTCAGCCCCAGGCGCTCGTCGGCGGCCCTGGCAGGCAACTGACCCACGCGGAACTGGGTGAGGACGAAACTGGCACCGCGAATGGCCTCGTCCAGGTCGAAATGCACGCTGACCTTGACCTGCTCCAGGCCGTTACGAGCCAACATTCGCTGGGTTAATGCAGCAATGATCTCGACCTTCTCCCGGCCAGGCTCAACGTCCACCAATGCCAGCTCGGTCACCGGCAACTCTTCAATTCGCAGGATCAGGCCTTCCACCAGCTCCGGCGTGTAGCTGCTGCCGCCGCCAATAATGGCGATTTTTAATGGACTCATGAGCGGGCCTCCTGCAGTGTCTGACGGCGATAAAGTTCGATCATGTCATCGGCCAGATCCTGAATGACCATGGCGTTCATCAAGTGATCCTGCGCGTGTACGGTGATCAGGGTGATGGCCAGCTTGCCGCAGCCTTCGTCCATGCCGATCAGTTGGGTCTGAATGCGGTGGGCCTGCTTCACCGCCTGCTTGGATTCGGCCATATGTTCGGCGGAGCCGGTGAAATCACCGGCACGGGCCTGTTGCAAAGCCATCAGCGCGCTACTGCGGGCGCTACCGGCAAATACCAGTAGCTCCATAATGGTGCTTTCAAAATCCTGGCTGACTTCAGCCATCAGTTCAGTCACGTTATCTCTCCTGTTACTGCGCGGCGGCGGCGTTGCTGGCTTCACGTTCAGCCTCAGCCTGCTCGTGTTCCTGCGCCATTAGTTGTTTTTCATACACCTTGAAGAACGGTAGCCAGATCGCCAGGTCTATCACCATCAGCACCAGCACCAATACGGCGGCACGGATATCCCAGGAGGCGGAGATCATCGCTCCCAGCGGTGCCGGAGCGGTCCAGGGGGCCATCGCCACCATTTTCTCCACCATGTCCCAGTGCAGGGCGAAATAAGCCAGAGTGGCGTTAACCATCGGCACCACAATCAACGGGATAAACAGCGTTGGGTTCATCACCACCGGCGAACCGAACAGCAGCGGTTCATTGATATTGAAAGCCGCCGGAACCACGCTCAGCTTGCCGATGGTGCGAAGATGAATGGAGCGGCTGCGCAAGTAGAGGAAGGCCAACACCAGCGTGGATCCAGAACCGCCGATACAGACATAGAATGACCAGAAGGGCGCGGTCAGCGTTTGGGTCATGGCGGCACCGTTGGCGACCAGCGCGGCGTTGGTCGCCAGGTTAGCCATAAAGATCGGGTTCAGCAGGCCGGTCACGATGTTGTCGCCGTGAATACCGGCAAACCACAGCAGGTTGGCAATCAGCACCGCCAAAAGAATGGCTGGCAACGTATCGCCGACGGAAATCAGCGGCTGGAACACCTGCATAATCGCGGCGGGCAGCAACAGTTGAAATTCGCTCTGCATCAGGAGGCTGACGGGGTAGACCGTCAACAGAATGCCCACCACCGGGTACAGCAGTTCAAACGAACGGGCAATGGCAGGGGGAACCTGTTCCGGCATGCGAATGGTGATGTTGTACTTTTTCAGCAGGCGGATCAGTTCGACCGACCAAATGGCGCAGATCAGGGCAGTGAATACCCCCTGGCCACCCAGAAAATCGAGGGACATCTTGTTGTCAACCTGTGGCGCGGAGGCCAGTAGGAATGCCATCAGCGACAGCAGCGCGGCGGTCAGGGCGTCCATTTTGTAGTGCTTTGCCAGACTGTAGGCGGTACCAATAGAGACAAATACGCTCATCAACCCCATGGTCATAAAGAACGGCATGGTGATGGTGTCCCAGTGCTTCTTGGCGAACCCTAACCAGGCTTGCCCGAAGCTGGAGGTGGTGGTCGCGTCAAACGGCGGGTTGGCGACGATCAGCATGATACTGCCGACGATCAAAAACGGCATGGCGCTGATAAAACCGTCACGAATGGCAATAATATGGCGCTGGCTACCGATCCGGCCAGCCAGTGGCGCGATATGGCTTTCGACCACGCGCATCAGGGAAGCGTATAGGCTCATGGGGGTCTCCGCGGCGTCAGGCGATCAGGCTGAGGGCTTTGTCTAATACCTTGTCACCGCGCAGGGTGCCGTAATCCATCATGTCGATGACGGCAACCTGCAGGCCATGCGGCTCGGCAAGCTGGCTGAAGCGGGCCAGTTCGTATTTCACCTGTGGCCCTAGCAGCACCACGCTAGCGGTTGGCAACTCGGCTTCGAAATCCGCAGCCGCTACCGCCACAATCTCCACGGCCAGCTCGCGCTTTTGCGCTTCGGTTTGCATGCGTTTGACGAGCATGCTGGTGGACATCCCCGCGGCACAGCACAGCACTATCTTCTTCATCATTGCTCTCCAGTATTATTATGGTTATCAGCGCAAATGAGAGCGCTCTCATTTATTTAGCCTAGCTGGATTGCAGAACCAAACCGGGATTTGTGTCGCAAAAAACGATGAAGGGCGAAAATGGGCAAATAATGCGTGATCGGCTTGGCAAAAATCAGTACGGGGATCATACTGTCGGCAGGAAAAACCCGGGCGCACTCAGAAACGTCCGGCAATTGAGTAAATATAGGTAAATGGCTGGCGCTGCCGGGCGCAGCTCTTTAGAATCAAAGCGCTTTCCGTTGTTTGTATCTCAAAGAAAGGACCCGTTCATGTTCAAACGTACTTTAGTGACCTTCGTTGCGCTGTGTTCCCTGACAGCTATGGCACCCGCCGCATTAGCCGCCGGTGAAACCCACGTCATGCTGACCACCTCGGCAGGGAATATCGAATTGGCGCTCGACAGTCAGAAGGCACCGGTCTCAACCAAGAACTTTATTGACTACGTGAACAGCGGTTACTACAACAACACCGTTTTCCACCGCGTGATCCCAGGTTTCATGGTTCAGGGCGGCGGTTTTACTGCGGATATGCAGCAGAAAACCACCAATGCACCGATCAAAAACGAAGCCGACAACGGCCTGCGTAACCTGCGTGGCACCATTTCCATGGCGCGTACCGCCGATAAAGACAGCGCTACCAGCCAGTTCTTCCTGAACGTGGCAGACAATGCGTTCCTCGATCATGGCCAGCGTGATTTTGGCTACGCGGTATTTGGCAAGATCGTTAAAGGGATGGACGTAGTAGATAAAATCTCCCAGGTACCCACTGGCAACGTCGGTCCTTACCAGAATGTCCCGAGCAAACCTATCGTGATCCTGTCGGCCAAAGTGCTGCCATAAATCACCCAAGCCGGTCTCTAGCTGGGGGCCGGCCTGCTTTTCCCTCCTGAATGTTTGCCTGCATCACTGTTTTTTTCGATCCCACGTGATTTAATTGCCCGCCTAAAACCAGACCGGATACCCGGCACTTTTTTGATCGCCCCCGTTGTTCAGGATGAGCCGTTTTTATGTACGAATTTAACCAGGTTTTACTGCTGCTACAGCAGATGTGCGTGTATCTCGTCATTGCTTATCTGCTGAGCAAGACGCCGCTGTTTATTCCGCTGATGCAGGTGACCATCCGCCTGCCACACAAGCTGCTGTGCTACGTCATTTTCTCGGTGTTCTGCATTATGGGCACCTATTTTGGCCTGCATATTCAGGACTCCATCGCCAATACCCGCGCTATCGGTGCCGTGTTGGGCGGGCTGCTGGGTGGGCCTTCCGTTGGTTTCCTGGTTGGCCTAACGGGCGGCTTACATCGTTATACACTGGGTGGCATGACGGACGTTGCCTGTGCGATCTCCACGGTGGCCGAAGGGCTGGTTGGCGGCATTGTGCATAGCATTGCCATGCGGCGTGGGCGTATCGATCTGCTGTTCAACCCGCTGTTTGTCGCCGGGATTGCGCTGGTGGCTGAAGTGCTGCAAATGGCGATTATCCTGATTGTTGCGCGTCCGTTCCCCGAAGCGGTGCTGCTGGTGGAGCATATCGTCCTGCCGATGCTGATCGCCAATACCATCGGTGCCGCCATGTTTATGCAGATCCTGCTTGATCGGCGGGCGATGTTTGAGAAATACACCAGTGCCTTCTCCTCCAAGGCGTTGAAGATTGCCGAACGTACCGAGGGTATTCTGCGCCAGGGGTTTGACCAGGAAAACAGCATGAAGGTGGCGCGGGTGGTCTATCAGGAGCTGGGCATCGGCGCCGTGGCGATCACCGATCGTGACAAGCTGCTGGCCTTTATCGGCATTGGTGACGACCACCATCTGCCGGGCACGCCGATCTCCTCGGTCCACTCCCATCGCGCTATCGATAACAACGAGGTGGTGTATGCCGACGGCAACGAGCTTTCTTACTGCTGCTCCATCAACGGCAATTGCAAACTAGGTTCGACATTGGTGATCCCACTGCGTGGTGAAAATCAGCGAGTGATTGGCACCATCAAACTGTATGAACCCAAGACCAAGCTGTTTAGCACCATCAACCGCACGCTGGGGGAAGGGATTGCCAGCCTGCTGTCGGCGCAAATCATGGCCGGGCAATATGAGCGCCATAAACAGCTGCTGGCCCAGTCGGAAATCAAACTGCTGCATGCGCAGGTGAACCCGCATTTCCTGTTCAACGCCCTGAATACGCTGGTGGCGGTGATCCGCCGCGATGGCGACCGGGCCTGCGAACTGGTGCAGTATCTGTCGACCTTTTTCCGCAAAAACCTCAAGCGTTCCGACGATGAGGTGAGCCTGGCGGACGAGATTGAACATGTGAACGCCTATCTGCAGATCGAAAAAGCCCGCTTTGCCGATCGGCTGGAGATCACCGTTTCGCTGCCGGAAGAGTTGCTGGCAGTGCGTTTACCGGCGTTCTCGCTGCAGCCGATTGTGGAAAATGCGATCAAGCACGGCACTTCGCATCTGTTGGGGATTGGCCGTGTCGATATTGGTGCCCGCCTCGAAGGCGATCACTTGCTGTTGCAGGTAACGGATAACGCCGGGCTGTTCCGTCAACAAACCGGTGGCAGCGGGTTGGGGATGAACCTGGTCGATCGGCGTATCCGCGTGCGCTATGGTGAAGATTACGGTGTGCAGGTCACCTGCGAGCCCGAAGCCTATACCTGCATCACCCTTAACGTTCCCTTGGCGAGGGCTGCTTGATGTTGAACGTACTGATTGTTGATGACGAGCCCTTTGCCCGCGATAACCTGCGCCACCTGCTGGAAGAGGAAGAGGGCATCACCATTATTGGTGAATGCGCCAATGCCATTGAGGCCATCAGCCAAATCCACCGCTTGCAACCGGACGTGGTGTTCCTGGACATCCAGATGCCACGTATCAGCGGACTGGAAATGGTTGGCATGCTCGATCCGAACCGTATGCCCTACATCGTGTTTCTGACGGCCTATGACGAATACGCGGTGCAGGCCTTCGAGCAGCATGCGTTTGATTACCTGCTGAAACCGGCGGAGCCGAATCGGCTGAATAAAACCCTGCAGCGCCTGCATCAGCGCCGTGCTCCGCAGAATATTGCGGCGTTGGATGAAAGCGCAGGCTACCTGAAATACATTCCCTGTACCGGCCACAGCCGGATTTACCTGCTGCGTTTCGACGAGGTGATTGCCATCCGCTCACGCTCGACCGGGGTGTATGTGGTACGCAATGACGGCATGGAGTGTTTTACCGAACTAACGCTACGCACGCTGGAAAGCCGCACGCCATTGGTGCGCTGTCACCGGCAATATCTGGTGAACCTTGAGCAGGTCAAAGAGATCCGTTTTGAAGAAAGTGGCACGGCGGAAATGATTATGTCAGTGGGGGAGCCGGTACCGGTCAGCCGCCGCTATCTCAAATCGCTGAAAGAAGAACTGGGGTTACGGGGATAGCGTTAAGCGACTCGGTTTGGCATGAGGGCACCTGAATGGTGCCCTTTTTGTTTGTCCTTGACGGGTTTACCTCTCGCTTATAGCCTTGATGATATCAACGGGCGCATTCGCGCCGTACTGGGTTATAGGAACAGCAAATGAGCGAAGCACGGATTATTGCCAAAGCGATGAAAGACGGGAAACCGGCACAGGATCTGGTCATTTTGCCTGCCCTGGCTAACCGCCACGGGTTGATCACCGGGGCAACCGGTACGGGTAAAACGGTCACCCTGCAAAAGATGGCGGAGCAGTTCTCACGCATTGGCATTCCGGTATTCCTGGCGGACGTTAAAGGCGACCTGTCAGGCATTGCGATCGAAGGTGTTCCCTCCGAGAAGTTGCAGGCGCGGTTAGCCGCGATTGGCGTTACCGACTGGCAACCCCAAGCCTGTTCGATGATCCCTTGGGATATTTTTGGCGAAAAGGGCCATCCCATCCGTGCCACCATTTCCGATCTTGGCCCGCTGCTGCTTGGCCGCCTGCTGGATCTGAACGAGGTGCAGAGCGGTGTGTTGCAGTTGGTGTTCAAGATCGCCGATGACAACGCCTTACTGCTGCTGGATATGAAAGACCTGCGTGCGATGGTGCAGTACGTCGGGGATAACGCCAAACAGTTTCAAACCCAGTACGGCAACATCTCTTCGGCCTCGATCGGGGCGATACAGCGTGGTTTGCTGACGCTGGAACAGCAGGGGGCCAATCAGTTCTTTGGCGAGCCGATGTTGGATATCAACGATCTGATGAGAACAGACGCCAACGGGCACGGCATTATCAACCTGCTGGCGGCGGATAAGCTGATTAACCAGCCGAAGCTGTATGCGGTGTTTTTGCTGTGGCTACTGGCGGAGCTGTTTGAGCATTTGCCGGAAGTGGGCGATCCGGAGCAGCCAAAGCTGGTGTTTTTCTTCGACGAAGCCCACCTGCTGTTTAACGATGCGCCACCGGCATTGCTGACCAAAATTGAACAGGTGGTGCGCCTGATCCGTTCCAAAGGTGTGGGCATCTACTTTGTCACCCAGAATCCCTTGGATATCCCGGACAGTGTTCTGGGCCAGTTGGGTAACCGTGTCCAGCATGCGCTGCGGGCCTTTACGCCACGCGATCAGAAAGCGGTGAAGGCCGCGGCACAAACCATGCGTGCCAATCCAGACTTTGATGCGGAAACGGCAATCACCGAGCTAGGCGTGGGCGAGGCATTAGTTTCCTTCCTGGATGAGAAAGGGCGGCCGAACGTGGTGGAGCGTGCGATGGTGATCGCTCCGGAATCGAAAATGGGCATGCTGGGGGATGAAGGGATGAACAGCGCCATCAATAAATCCCCGCTCTACGGACGCTATGAAGATATGGTGGATCGTGAGTCTGCCTATGAAAAACTGGCCGCAGGTGGTTTTGCCACTGTGGGTACGCCACAGCCTGAGCAACCGGCTCAGAAACCGGCCGCAGGGCAGGAAAGCGGCGGTGGCTTGATGGGCGGCTTGAACGAGATCCTGTTCGGCTCCACCGGTCCACGTGGCGGTAAACACGACGGCATCGTACAGACCGCCGCCAAGAGCATGGCGCGCGATCTGGGCCGCCAGATCCTGCGCGGCGTTTTAGGCTCGATCATGGGTGGCCGTAAGAAGTAGGTCTGTGAACTCTAACGTAGGGGCGCTGCATTCAGCGCCTACTTAGATAGGCCTATGGCTTAATGATGCTTGTAAGGTAGGCTTCGATATAGACCCGATATTCCTCATCCATATTATGAGGCAGGGCAAGGGGGCTAAAAAAGCTAAACTCCTCACTTTCATCATCATTAATGACAATCTCTCCACAGCCATCTTTTAATTCTGCAGAGTATACGGCGGTGATAACATTAATTTGGTCTTCGTTGGCCAGCGTGAACGTATACTCAGCCCCAGAGAAAACCTCAACGAACTGCATGTCAGAAAAACGCACCCCACACTCTTCATAGGTTTCGCGAATGGCGCACTGCAAGAGTGACTCCCCAGGTTCAAGCAAGCCGCCAGGCAACCCATAGCGACCATCACGGCGCAGTTGAAGAAGAATGCTGCCATCATCACGTGTTATGACGACATTAGCACCAGCAAGCAACAGTAAATCGTGGCCTATTTTCCTTCTTATGGTTTCAACGTAATTCATGACGATTGTTACCTATGGCACTGGGTTGAGTGACCTTATCGCTTCGGGCGGATGACAAAGTGGCAATGCTTCTGAGTGTGCAGGGTAGAACATTAACCCACTGATTATCTGAACGGCTACATCGCGAGCCGGAGTAGGGTATTCTCTTTTCTACTGATTTAAAGTGCTTTGAGTCAGGAAATTAGCCTGTGCTCCACACCGCTATGGGCGTTAAACTCCAGCAAGGCCTGTGTCATAGGCCCAAATCAATATCTGCCGTAACGAGCCTTAATCACGAAGTTAATTTAAACATGCTGCTGCTGATCGATAACTACGACTCTTTTACCTACAACCTCTATCAGTACTTCTGCGAACTGGGTGCAGAAGTGCTGGTGAAGCGTAACGATGAACTGCAACTGGCCGATATCGAGCGGCTGGCACCGCAGCATCTGGTGATCTCCCCTGGCCCCTGTACGCCGAACGAGGCGGGCATCTCTCTGGCTGCCATTCGCCATTTTGCCGGTAAGCTGCCGATCCTTGGGGTCTGCCTAGGTCATCAGGCGTTGGGCCAGGCGTTTGGTGCCGACGTGGTTCGCGCCCGGGAGGTGATGCATGGCAAAACTTCTGCCATCCGCCATAATAATCTCGGCGTGTTCAAGGGATTGAATAATCCGCTGACCGTCACCCGCTACCATTCGCTGATCCTGGATGCTGCCACGTTGCCGGATTGCTTTGAGGTGACCGCCTGGAGCGAACGTGACGGCGAACGCGATGAGATCATGGGGATCCGCCATCGGACGCTGGCGCTGGAAGGTGTGCAGTTCCACCCGGAGAGCATTCTCAGCGAACAAGGGCACCAACTGCTGGATAATTTCCTTGGAAGTTAGCCGTTAGTGGCTTTTTAAGCTTGCCCTTGTTTGGTTTTTTATGCATATTTTGTGATTATATTTTCACTTAATAGTTAGCCGCCTGGAGCCAGTAATGACCGAAAAAACCGCAGTCACCCGCAGCACCTTTGATCAGGTTATCCTGCCTGTTTATGCACCGGCCCAGTTTGTGCCGGTGAAGGGCAAGGGGAGCCGCGTATGGGATCAGCAGGGGAAAGAGTATATCGACTTCTCTGGTGGTATAGCGGTGACTGCGTTGGGGCACTGCCATCCGGCACTGGTTGAGGCTTTAAAGCAGCAGGGCGAAACCTTGTGGCATACCAGCAACGTGTTCACCAATGAGCCCGCGCTGCGCCTGGCCACTAAATTGATCGCTGCTACCTTCGCCGACCGGGTGTTCTTCGCCAACTCGGGTGCAGAGGCTAACGAGGCGGCTTTCAAGCTCGCTCGCCATTATGCCATCACCCGTCATAGCCCGTATAAGACCAAGATCATCGCGTTTAACAACGCTTTCCATGGCCGTACGCTGTTCACCGTTTCCGTGGGTGGGCAGCCAAAATATTCCGACGGCTTTGGGCCGAAACCGGCCGATATCGTGCATGTGCCCTTCAACGATCTGGCCGCGGTGAAAGCGGTGATGGACGATCACACCTGTGCGGTAGTGATGGAGCCTATTCAGGGGGAAGGGGGCATTACTGCCGCCGATCCTGTCTTCCTCAAGGGCGTGCGTGAACTCTGCGATCAACATCAGGCGCTGCTGGTATTTGATGAAGTGCAAAGCGGTATGGGCCGCAGCGGCAAGCTGTTTACATATATGCGTTACGGCATTACGCCAGATATCCTCACCACCGCTAAAGCGCTGGGCGGTGGTTTCCCGGTGAGTGCGATGCTGACTACCGAAGAGATCGCCTCGGTGATGCAGGTTGGCACTCATGGTACTACCTACGGCGGTAACCCACTGGCCTGTGCAGTGGCAGAGGCAGCGTTGGACGTTATCAACACGCCAGAGGTGCTAAGCGGGATTGAGCAGCGTCACGGGCTGTTTGTGCAGGCTTTGCAGGAAATTGGTAAAAAATACGATGTGTTCAGCGATATTCGTGGCATGGGGCTGTTGATTGGTGCAGAACTGAAGGCGGGCTATCACGGCAAAGCGCGCGATTTTCTCACTGCCGCCGCTGCGCGTGGCTTGATGATCCTCAACGCTGGGCCAAACGTGATCCGTTTTGCTCCTTCGTTGGTGGTTGAGCTGAAAGATATCGACGAAGGCATGGCGCTGTTCGAATTGGCCGTACAGGATGTGATTAAGGCTTAAGTCATTTGCCGGGGCCGAACTTCAGCATCGGCTCCGGCAACCTCAGCTTTCCCGCAGTTTGCGCTTCAGCCAGATCCCATGATGTGGGCGCTGGCGCCATGCCAGTGACGAAATGGTATGCATCACGGTCAGGTGAGAAAGGATCCGCCGCAGGTGGCGTTCCATCTCGGTGATCGGCATGTCTGGGTGCAGATCCGGCGGCTTCATGATGCTATTGCTGGTACTTGGGCCGTCATATTCCAACCGCTGCTGGCAGCTCTGCAAGGCTATCTCACAGGTTTGCAGATACTCCTGAGCCAGCTTGGGCGTCAGCATATAGTGCTCGCGCGCCAGAATGGTCATCGCATTCAGGTGTTCAACGATAAACTGGTTATGGGTGATCCACAGCCGCATATCTGCCAGATAATTCGATTCAAACCCCGGCTCCTGCATCGCCTGATTGAGCGAGGTAAACAGGGCGTTATGCGCCTGGTTGACCTGCATACGCGTGTAGGCCAGTTCACTGGGGTCCGGTTCCTGCTCTTCCAGCAATAATCGCAGTGCCGTCTGATCGTGCTCTAGCGCCTGATGGGCGTTTTTACGCAGCAGGCCACTCTGCCACTGCGGCCATAGCCAGATCGTGCCGCCAAACACCAGTACGCAGCCAATAAGGGTATCGATCAGGCGGGGAACCAGGAAATGGGTGCCATTCAGCGCCAGGAGCTGCAAGGTGTAGACTGCGGTCACGGTAAAGCCCATCACCGCCAGCCCGTAATTTTTCCGCAGGATCAGATAGGCCGCCAAGGTGATAGCCAACATGATGCTCAGCGTCACGTTCTCCGGCATCTGCAGTTGCAGCAGTCCGGCGGCAATCACCAACCCGGCCAACGTGCCGAGGGCACGGTGCTGGATCCTCACCCGCGTGGCGTTATAGCCGTTTTGACTGACCAGCATGATGGTCAGCAAAATCCAATAGGGTTTTGGCAGGTTGAACAGCATGCCCAGGCTACTGCCTGCCGCCAGAATGACCCCCAGCCTGGCGGCGTTGCGCAGGGCGTTGGATTTAAACGACAGATAGCTCACCACCGCGGGCCAGAACGGCAGACGTGACTGATTGGCCATCAGATTGCGGCGGTAAAGCGGGTGCTGGGTGCGCAGCAGGCGTGCGATGCGGCTGAAGTGGTAATAGCAGAACTGGCCAACCGGGTTATCGGCGTGCTGTGAGGCCACTTTTTCCAGCGCCGCCAGCTCATTCTTCATACTGAAACGCGCAGAGTGCCGATGATAGAGAATATCGTCGGCCACCACCCGCAGGCGCGTGGCGATCACCTGGGCGTTGCGGCGGATAATCGCTTCGGCCTGGCTTTGCTCTACCAGCTTTTGTACTTCTTCCGGCAGATGCAGGCTGACGGTGATGTGCTCTTGCAAATCGAGCGCCACCTGAAACGTACGTTGCAGGCGCTTTTGCTCCAGGTTATTGGCATGGGGCAGGAAATTAAGCTGTTGGTATAGCAGACTGATCAGGTCCATCACTTTCTGTTGGCGTTGCAACAGCGGCGGCAGGGCAGTTTCTGGATCGGTATGTTGCGTCAGTAATGAGTATTTGGCTTCAAAATAGTCGGCCAACTGCATATACAGCTGGCTTAAGGATTCGCGCATCGGCTGCTCTTTCCACAGCTTGAACCAGGCCCAGGTAAACAACCCGTACCAGGCGGTGCCGACGATATACAGTAAAGGGGCATGCCAGATTGGCACGGTGCCTACCATGCTGAGGGAAAAGATGGCGGCAACCAGTGCGGCTGGTAGCAGGCGGGCATGCAGCGGACTGATCTCACCGCTGACGCCGAGCAACAGCGCCATTCCCAGCATCAGTAAGGGTAGGGGAAGGTCCCACAGCAGGGCTTGTTGCAGCAGAAAGCTACTGAGTGCGAATAGGGAGCCACCCACGACCAGGCGTTTGAAAAAGCGTTTGTGAGGCGTGTCCAGCCCGGCAATGTTGCAGCAGGCGGGCACCAACGAGAACAGCATGCCGAGTTGCAGGTTGCCAATCAGCAAACCAAACGCCACCGGCAGGCACAACACCAGCGTTTGCCGCAGTGCGTAGTTGACTTCCGGATGGTAGATCAGGCGGCGCCACATGGTTGGCTATTCAGTAGGTAAAGAAACGGCGCATTGCTGCACCGTTTCCCTGGGGATTAACGCGTACCGTACACGACAATGGTTTTGCCGTGCGCGGAGATCAGGTTTTGATCTTCGAGCATTTTCAAAATACGACCGACGGTTTCACGTGAGCAACCGACGATTTGGCCAATTTCCTGGCGGGTGATTTTGATCTGCATGCCGTCTGGGTGAGTCATGGCATCAGGTTGTTTTGCCAGGTTCAGCAAGGTCTGAGCAATGCGGCCGGTAACGTCAAGGAAGGCGAGGTTACCCACTTTCTCTGAGGTGACTTGCAGGCGGTTAGCCATCTGTGCGGACAGGCGCATCAGGATATCCGGGTTAACCTGGATCAACTGGCGGAATTTCTTGTAGGAAATTTCAGCCACTTCACAGGCGGTTTTGGCCCGTACCCAGGCGCTACGCTCCTGGCCTTCTTCAAATAATCCTAGCTCGCCGATGAAATCCCCCTGGTTAAGGTAGGACAGGATCATCTCTTTGCCTTCTTCATCTTTAATCAGCACCGCGACGGAGCCTTTGACGATGTAGTAAAGCGTTTCGGCCTTTTCACCTTGGTGAATCAGCGTACTCTTCGATGGATATTTGTGGATATGGCAATGAGACAGGAACCATTCGAGAGTCGGGTCTGTTTGCGGTTTGCCGAGAACCATTCGCTGTTATCCTCTGTTGTTATCGCTGCCTTGTATCACAGGGGTCAGAGTTCCCTGTAAAACGTGCTTATAGCCCGGTGTTTTAATTGTGGCTATCAACAGGTTTTGAGGCGTGTTATAGAAATACGCTTGTGCTCTAGCATATTAACTTGCAGGGAGAGCTGCAAGCTACATTCTGTTAACAAACCAATATAGGGGCCTTTCCTTGGACATATCCCTGAAATCGGTGACCTGGAAAGAGTTATTGCGGCTCTGTTTGTAGCACAGAGTGAGGCGGGTGTCTTGTGTTGTCTCGCTTCAGCATGATTAGGGTCAGGTTACGTTGCCAGAATGTATGCGAAAGCGTACCCTGTTTTTAAGAAATTAACCGGAGTGTGTAACATGCAGGCAAGAGTTAAGTGGGTAGAAGGGCTGACATTCCTGGGTGAGTCTGCGTCCGGCCACCAGGTTTTGATGGATGGCAACGCGGGCGATAAAGCGCCAAGCCCAATGGAAATGGTGTTGATGTCCGTCGGCGGTTGTAGCGCCATTGATGTAGTGTCGATCCTGCAAAAAGGACGTAACGATGTGCGTGACTGCGAGGTAAAACTGACCTCTGAGCGCCGTGAAGAAGCGCCACGTCTATTTACCCATATCAACCTGCATTTTATTGTCACCGGCAAAGGGCTGACTGATAAGATTGTAGAGCGCGCGGTGGATCTTTCCGCCGAGAAATACTGCTCAGTCTCCTTGATGCTGGGTAAAGCCGCCAGTATCACCCACAGCTTTGAAATCCGCGAAGTAGCCTGATCCTACCAAGGGTAGCGCAGACAGTGGGCACGCAATAAATCAAGAAATCGCCGTGCCGTTACGGTTAGCGGCGATTTCTGTGAATACAGCACGCAATATTGCGCCTGCGGCAGCGTGTTGATAGGCAATGCCACCAGCCGATGCTGCAAATGGAACGGTGCACTCATCGCCCGCGCCACGATAGTCAAATAATCCGCCTCTAACACCATGTTCAAGCCACAGGTCACTGAATCCGAGCGAATGGGCGAACGGCTCAGTTGCTGATAGAAGGTGCCCAACACCGCGCGCAACTGCTGGTAATAACCCATATCAGTTTCCGGTAATAGCCACTTGGCCTCACGCAGTTCGTCCAGCGAGGTTGCCTGCGCCAGTGGGTGCCCCTGGCGTGCGATAATGCAAAAAGAGGCGCTGAACAGCGGTTCACGCACCAGATCCTCCAGCGGCAGTTCCGGGCTGACGGTACCCACGGCAAAATCCAGGCGGCCTTCGCGCAATGCTGGCAGCAGCGTAGAAAGCTGTGCTTCGCGGATCAGCAGATTGGCCTGCGGAAACGGCTGTTTGAAGGCTTCGACCAGTTCCGGTAATACCGTGAGAGCGAGTAGTGAAGAGCAGCCAATGGCGACGTTACCTTGCGAATGCTGATTCAACTGCTGGATCTCGTCGGCGGCGCGTTGCAACTCTTCCAGGATCAACTGCATCCGCAGGGCAAAGGCGCGGCCGGTTTCGGTCAGCGTCATTCCCTGGCTGCTGCGATTGATCAACTGGGTTTCCAGGATCTGTTCCAGTTCACGGATGGTACGGCTCACGGCGGGCTGAGACTGCTCCAGCGCGCGCGCCGCCCCGCGAATACTGCCGCTGCGGATCACCTGCTGGAAAACTTTCAACTGTTGTAACTTCGGTAAATAGCGCATTCCCCACCCTATCAATAAAAAGCATCACCCCTTACAAAATTGTATCTTATGCCACTCGGCAAAAGGCGATAATTTCAGCATGTTATTGTAAGTGACTGTTATTAAAACTATAAAGTGACCTTGATCACATTATTAAACTACGCCTGCCCTGCGGGTGGGCTGCCTGGGTGATAACTTAAAGGAATATCGGCAATGAAGAATCGTTCGCTAATGATTTTTTTGCTGTTTGTGGGCTATGTCGTGGTGTACATCGATAAAACCGTGATGGGTTTTGCGCTGTTACCTATCGAGCGCGAGTTCAATCTACAGCCGGAACAGCTGGGCTACATTACCGGGATGTTTTTCCTGGCCTATTCCCTGTTCCAGATACCGGCGGGCTGGCTCAATGACCGCTTTGGCTTTAAGAAAGTGCTGTGCAGTTCGTTACTGCTGCTGGGGGGATTTGCCCTGTGCTTCGGCATTCTGGGGTTCGGCCTGGGCCTGCTGGTGACGTTCCGCTTTTTGTCCGGTATTGGCCACTCTGGCTATCCGTGTTCCTGCGCCAAGGCGGTGGTGGCGAATTTCCCACTGGAACAGCGCACCTTCGCGCAGTCCATTCTGCTGTCCTCCGCCGGATTGGCGATGACCGTCGGGCCGCTGGTCGCGGTCTATTGCCTGGATCACATCGGCTGGCGTGGGTCGTTCTCTGCGCTTGGCCTGTTGGCATTCGTGATTGCTGCCTGCATCTTGTGGCTGGTTCCCAATCCGCCACAGGCGGCACCCGCCAAAGCTGGGGCCGCCGCAGCCAACTATAAGGCCCTGCTGAAAAACCCAATCGTGTTGCTGCTGTTTGTGGCGATCTTCTGTATCAACATCCCGTCGTACGGCCTGATGGCCTGGCTGCCGAAATTCCTGGTACAGCAGCGGGGAATGCCAATTGACGTTTCCAGCATGGTGGTAGCCGCCGGTGGTCTGGGGATCTGGATCTCCTCACTCGGTACCGGCTGGCTGGTTGGGCGCTATCTGCAAGGGCGTGAGCCGTGGGTGATCTTCTTCAGTTCTCTGCTCAGCGCCTTGTGCATCTGGCTGGTGTTTACCAGCGAATCAGCGCTGACGGCCAGCCTGTTCTTGTTCCTGGGTTATATCTTCCTGATGGCCTCGTTCGTTACGGTGTTTACCCTGCCGATGAAGCGCCTGCCTGCGGAAGTAATGGGTGCAGCGATGGGGCTGATTAACACCGGCGGCACCTTGGGCGGCTTTGTGGCCCCTATCGCCATGGGGTATCTGATCACTATCAGCCATAACTATATGACGACGTTTATCTTTTTAGCACTGGCTATGGTGGTTTCCGGGCTGGTGATCCTGCCATTGGCGGGTAAAGCACGCCAACCGGCACTGAATTAAGGAGTATGAAAATGAACATTGAACAACTGATTGCCGGCGTGGAACAACAGGTCTTGCAGTGGCGCCGCCACCTGCATGCCAATCCGGAGTTGTCATTCCAGGAAGCGCAGACGGCAGATTACATTGCCGGGCAGTTGGCCAGCCTTGGCCCGTTGAAGATCGCTCGTCCTACGCCAAATAGCGTGGTGGCCGAGTTGCAGGGCGCAGCACCAGGGCCATGCTATGCATTGCGCGCCGATATTGATGCTTTGCCGATCCAGGAAGAAAGCGACGAGCCTTTCTGCTCAACCCGGCCAGGGGTGATGCATGCCTGCGGCCATGATGCCCACAGCGCGATGTTGCTGGGGGCGGCCAGCGTGCTTTGCCAGTTGCAGGCGCAGTTGCAAGGTTCAGTGCGCTTTATCTTCCAGCATGCCGAAGAAGTGCCGCCGGGCGGAGCCCAACAGCTAGTGGATTTAGGGGTTCTGGATGGCGTGAAGATGATCTTCGGCCTGCATGTCATGCCCAACTTCCCGACCGGTGAGGTAGGGATGAAGCAGGGCGTATTCAGTGGCTCCAGCGATAACTTCGATATTGTGCTGCAGGGGAAGGGGGGGCATGGCTCGATGCCGCATCTGTGTATCGATCCGGTGCCGATTGGTGCGGAGATCGTTAGCGCTTTGCAGCAGATCGTGGCACGTAAGCTGGATCCGTTAAATGCACCGGTGTTGACGGTGGCGACCTTCCAGGCGGGTGACAGCTATAACGTCATCCCAGACAGCGCGCGGCTGGCGGGAACGCTACGTACTCATAACCAGGAAGTACGTGAGCGAGTGCCGCTGTTGGTTGAGCAAACCGTCGCTGGGATCTGCCAGGCGCACGGTGCCAGCTACAAGGTTGACTGGACGCGTGGCTATACCATCGGCAATAACCACCCTGATGCCTGCGCCATTGCGCGCGAGGTGGTGGCCGAAGCCGTGGGGCCACAAGCGCTGCGGGAATTGACCTCCGCGATGTTTGGCAGCGAGGATTTCTCCTCCTATCAGGAGAAAGTGCCGGGGTGCTTCCTGTTTATCGGCAGTGGTAACGAGGCGATCGGTGCCACCTATGGCGTGCATAATCCCCGTTTTAAACTGGACGAGGCAGCGATGCAGATTGGGGTGAAACTGCACGTCGGTTTTATCCGCCATCTGTTGATGCGTTAACAACGGTGGGCGCGGTACTAAGAAATTTTCCGCGCCTATAGCTTCGCCGATACGCAGTGTCAGATGTACAAATCTGTTGCTTAGCCTATCTCTAGATGCAATTCGCTTATGGGCATCCCCTGCCGTTCTGATCTTCGACGACAAAACTCAGATCGGCAGGTTGCCCAGGCTCGATTCTCGCAAGAGGCGGCCTTCAGGGACGCAAGAAACCATAAATTCTGTGCCTCTCCCCACACTTCTTCGCGTTCTCTCTCTGATGCCTGTTTAGCCAACTGAGAAAACACCGCTTGTTCCCCCCTAATGAACATAATCATTAAAGGGAACGCACACGCATGGCGTAATTGGTGTAACTTTCAGGGATGTTATTGAGCCTCCCTTTTCCCTGCAGAGATACGCTGACCCACGGCTGATTGGTATTTCCGCCATTATTTCTCATCATCGTGTGTTCTCCATCTTCACTGTCATAGACTTTTAAAAATAAGGTGATAATAGAAAGGCCTGCATATTACGCACACCTAACTTCTTTAATCCCTGGAGTTTGTAATGGCTGACTGTCTTGACGTTTACTCCCAAAGATTTACCTACTTGCACCGGTCTATTTCCTGATATAAGGGCGCTGAGGACCGCGTATTCTCTAGAACTTAACCCCTGCCACTCAAAGGGCAAAGAGGGTTGTTCATTCCCGGTTAGAATGGCCTCGAGCTGCAAGCGCAATGCCGACACCGAGTAAGAGAGGTCTAAGCCACCTACCACTTTGAACGGACTGATTAAATACCGTATGTAGGACATGTCAGCTGTCTCCAAGGTGAGCAATACCAAACACTGTGGGTGATGTTGGTATATCCGTTTCATGAACTGCTCTACTTCTCTCATACGGCCCGGAGGAAAAAGTTGTGGTGATAACAACAACAGATCTACAGAGACAAGTTCTTTTTCAAGATCACAAATATCTTCAGCATCAATCACATCATAGGCCGGCGACAGCAGCGTCTTCAGCCCCTGACGCGTAAAAGGGCATTGATGCACCAGGACTACTGTCTGCCTCGGTGTTGTTTCTCGAGTCAATGAAGTCATCTTTATTACGCCCTCCAGCGAAGCGTATTAGCACCCGGGCGAGTCTCACGGGAAAAATTCCTGAGATTCTTTTGAGGTGAAGGTAAAAAAGAGTCTTTTTTCAGCAAAATTGAGGCCAATATTGACAATGGGGTTGCGCTGCTAAGGATCGCATCGGCCTGTTGGCAGACACACGGCAGGGTCGACAATTGATAAGCGATTTCCGTATCGAATAGGATAAGTGTTCGCCATTCAGGTGAGCAGGTGGCATAGAAGCTGTCGAGAGTACGACATGCGGAATGCGTTACACCCTTTGTGACATGAAGCACAACCGTATCCGGTTTTAGCCAGCCCGCCTGAAAAAGGGGGGATTGTGGATAAATCATAGGTATCAACAATGGTGTAAGGCGGTAATGTACCCCCTCACGCTCGAGCATAGCTTCCACCGCTGCCGCCATGTAGGCGTAAGGGGATATAATTACGATATTTTTATTACCCATAGTTACTTTCCTATATTTATCAGTATCTCCACCACGGCGACTTGCCAGTGACATGTTTAAAAAAAACCTCACCAAAGGTTGTAAAAGGGCCAGTACGCAATAGTGCTATGATCGAAGTAGTTAAATTAACGTTGTCTTGATTCAGTATTGAATTAATGTCTGTTTGCATTATCAACAGCTACTACGGGAAGAGATACATTTACTCTATTAATAAAAAAACAAAACTCACCTAAAGACATTGCTTTGCCTATGGTTTTTATTAATTAATTAAAATACAATGAGATAGTGGATTTCTTAAGCTAATCTTAACCCCTTTGAAGAGAGATGTATAAACGAACTGATGCGGGAGTTAAGGAACAACCTCCATGAAAGAGCACTGAATTTCGAGTCATTTATCTTGGCTATTATGAAACAGTTAGTCGCTTTGAATGTAAAACAAGGCGGTGTAGGTTATTCGGGAGGAATTAGTTGTAGGAAATAAGCTGACTATCCAGCTCATCGCAATATCAAAAAAAGAGGGTGCCTGTTTCTGATGACGAGTTGATTGTCTTTCTAAAAAGGAGAAGGCCCACGGATGGGCCCGAATAGCTATGTGCAGGTATTAACGCAGACGACGGGTATGATGACTTTACTCGATTTTCTTGCCTTCCATCAGCCGCTGCACCAGCGGTGCCATGATCAGTTCCATTGCCAGCCCCATCTTGCCGCCAGGCACCACCAGCGTATTAATATGCGAGATAAACGATCCTTGCAGCATTGCCAGCAGGTAAGGGAAGTCGATCTGATCTAGGCCACGGAAGTGGATCACTACCAAGCTTTCGTCCAGAGAGGGGATCGCCTTGGCGGCAAACGGGTTTGAGGTATCCACCGTCGGGACGCGCTGGAAGTTGATATGGGTACGCGAGAACTGTGGCGTGATGTAGCTAATGTAATCCTCCATCGAACGGACCACCGAGTCCATCACCGCTTCACGTGAATGGCCACGCTCGCCGGTATCGCGGATCAGCTTCTGGATCCACTCCAGGTTGACGATTGGCACCACGCCGACCAGCAGATCGACATGCTTGGCCACGTCGATCTGATCGGCCACTACGCCTCCGTGCAGCCCTTCGTAGAACAGGATATCCGTGGGGGCGGGCAATGGCTCCCAAGGCGTGAATGTGCCAGGTACCTGGTTGTAAGGCACCGCCTCGTCGTAGGTATGCAGATATTTGCGTGAGCGGCCGGTACCGTTCTTGCCGTATTCGATAAAGCTCTGCTCCAGCAGGCCAAAGTCGTTGGCTTCCGGGCCGAAGTAGCTGATATGGCGACCCATATCGCGGGCTTTACGGATTGCCGCATCCATTTCCGGCCGGGTGTAACGGTGGAAGCTGTCGCCTTCCAGCTGGGCAGCGCGCAGGTTTAGCTGCTGAAAAATCTTGCGGAACGCCAAGCTGGTGGTGGTGGTGCCGGCTCCGCTGGAACCGGTCACCGCGATAACGGGATGTTTGGCAGACATGATCGAGGGTCACTCCGTATTAAATGCGCAGGCTCAGAATAAGATTTTTAGTATGGCTGATGCCCTTTCGCCCAAGGCGAAATTGTGCGCGTTGGTTTGCAATACTGCATTGTTACCTGATTTTTTCCCTCAGTCATAGCATGCAATAAGACTAAATTTCCTCCTGCCCGGCGCGGATCTGCCCGCGAGGCATGATGTTGACGGTTTCATGTAGCTCTGACCACACCAGCACCACTTCGCCGCTTTTCAACTGGCGGCGCACGTCGTCGACCTTCTGTTCCAGCGAACGTTCGTGCTCGCCATAGTCGGTTCCTTCGCGTAATACAAAGGATTCGATCAGGCTGTTGAGGGTCTCTTGTTCAATGTCTTGCCAGGGAATAATCACTTGGTGGGTTCCAAAAAAGGAGAAAGCCAGGCTGGGATACGTTGCTCCAGCCACATTTGTGGTTTTTTCAAGGTGCCGCCGACAAAGCCGACGTGGCCACCGCACTCCGTCAGCTGATATTCGATATTAGGCGGCAGGCTGGCGAGGTCGGGGATCACCGCATCGGTCATAAACGGATCGTCTTTAGCGTGAATGATCAGCAGCGGCGTGGTGATCTGCGGCAACAGCGGCAGGGCGCTGCAGCGGCGATAGTAATCGACCGCGTCGCTGAAGCCGTGAATGCGCGAGGTGATCACATCATCAAACTCGCGAATGCGCCGCAGCTTGTTCAGTTGCGACAAATCCAACGGTAAGGTGCCTGGATAGTGCAGCAGCTTGCGGGTGGCATTTTGCTTGAGTTGGCCTAGCAGGTAGTGCTGATAAACGCGTGAGAATCCCTGTTCCATGCGGATCGAGCAAGGTTCCAGCATCAGCGGGGCGGAAACGACCACTGCCGCCTGTAGCAGACTGTCATTGCCCTGTTGGGCCAGATAATAGGCCAGCATATTGCCGCCAAGAGAAATCCCGACCGCCGCCGTTGGCACTTCGCCAAAGCTGTCACGCAGCCAGCGCAGGAAGAAGCGGGCATCTTCCGTTTCGCCGGAATGGTAGATGCGTTGCTTACGGTTGGGCACACCGCTGCAACCACGAAAATGCATCACCACGCCCAACCAGCCTTGCTCGCGCCAGGCGTTGAGCAGCCCATGTGCGTAAGGGCTGTAAAAATTACCCTCTAACCCATGGAACAGCACCACGCGAGGTTTATCGCGCGCCAGTTGCGGATCTTCACTCCAGGCCAGATCGACGAAATCGCCGTCCGGCAACTCCAGCCGTTGCCAATGGGGTTGCAGCAGTACGCGGCGGCGCACCAGCCGTGGCAGCAGGGTTTGCAGGTGTGGATTACTGGCCCCGGTCAGGGGGCGAAAGGATTCATACATAATGAATAAAATTCTTGTTGGCGGCTATTGTGTGATCCGAACCGCACTGTTAGCTTCAAACACATGTATTAGCAATCATACTGCAAAAAAGTCATTTGGGTGAGGAGCACCCGCTTCATGGAACTGAGTTTATTTCTTTCGATGCTAGGCTTCCTGTGGGTGGCCGCGATCACCCCTGGCCCCAACAATATGTTGCT
Organism: Serratia sp. ASV30; assembly: GCF_016428815.1. Taxonomy (NCBI): domain Bacteria; kingdom Pseudomonadati; phylum Pseudomonadota; class Gammaproteobacteria; order Enterobacterales; family Yersiniaceae; genus Serratia; species Serratia sp. ASV30. The sequence goes on from NZ_JAELTL010000037.1 coordinate 27,505, forward strand.
CACCACCTCAGGTGCCAATTTCGGCTTTATGCGTTCATTATGGCTGATGATCGGCATCATGCTGGGCATGCAAAGTATCCTGGTGTTGGTGGCATTTGGCGTTGGTGGGTTGATCCTGATTTATCCTTCCTTGCACTTGATCTTGAAAATCCTCGGTAGCCTTTATCTGTTGTGGCTGGCGTGGAAAGTGGCGACGGCGGCCTATGAAAAGCTGGAAACCGACGCGCCGCCACCAAAGCCGGTGCGTCTGTACCAAGGCTGGCTGTTGCAATTCCTCAACCCCAAGGCCTGGCTGATGGCGCTAGGGGCGGTGGCGAGCTTCAGCCTGGCGGGGGATAAATACAACCACTCCATTCTGGCTATCGCCTTCGGTATCTTTGCCGTCAATATCGTGGCTGGGATTATCTGGTTGGGTTTTGGTACGGTGATTGGCCGCCTGCTGCGCAGCAAGAAGGCCTGGATTATCTTTAACGTGTCGATGGGGCTGCTAACCGCCGCCTGTGTATTACTGATTTGGCATTGAGGGAACGCTGATGAACGAAAACTATTTCCATGTGGACGCCTTTATCGGCGAGGGACTGCGGGGCAACCCGGCCGGTGTCTGCCTGCTGCAACAATCGCTGGAGGCGGCACAGATGCAGGCCATCGCCAACGACCTGAACCTGCCGGAAACCAGCTTTGTCTGGGAGGATGGTGACATGTACGCGATCCGCTGGTTCACGCCAACGCGGGAAGTGGATCTCTGCGGACATGCCACTTTGGCTACGGCGCACGTGCTGTTAAACGTAGCCAACCCGGCTTTGAGCGATATCCGTTTTCGTTCCGCCAGCGGTGAGCTGTATGTCAAACGCGATGTGGCCGACGGTGAGAGGCTGATCCTGGATTTCCCTTCTCGCCCACCACAGAAGATTGCTGAACCGCCACGGTTGGCCGCTTTGCTCGGTGTGCAACCGCAGGAAGTGTGGCGAGCCCAGTCGCTGATGGCGGTATTGGCCGATGAGGCGCAGGTCAGGGCGGTACAGCCTGCGATCGCCGAGCTGATTGACCACCTTGGCTGTGGCGTGATCGTCACGGCTCCGGGCGATGAAGTAGATTTTGTCTCGCGCTATTTCTCGCTGGATCGCAGCGAGGATCCGGTCACCGGCTCCGCCCATTGCATACTGATGCCTTACTGGACGGCGCGTCTTGGCCGCCACGTATTGCATGCCAAGCAGCTATCATCACGCGGTGGTGAACTGTTTTGCGAACTGCAAGGGGAGCGTACCTTGCTGGGTGGCCACGCACGTATTTTCTTGCGCGGCACGATTTCAGGTTGAACTCCGTTCCAGCAGTTGCCAATCCAGCACGTCGTGGCAAGGAGGCAACTGCTGGCCCTGAATTTTCTCCAGCAGCAACTGCACGCTGCGCACGCCGAACTGATGCATGGGCTGTACGATGGTGGTCAGCGGCGGAGTGGTGATGCTGCCAAAAGGCACACCGTCAAATCCCATTACCGCGATATCTTCTGGAATACGCAAGCCCTGCTGATGCAAGGTACTCATCGCGCCTCCGGCAATCACATCTGAAATGGCAAATACCGCATCTGGCCGCGGCCCTTCTGCTAGCAAATCACTCATCGCCTTGGCTCCAGCGGCGTAGTCCAGCCCTTCGACGTATTCGACCCGGCAATAGTCCAGCCCCAGCTCTGCCAACGCCTGCCGGTAGCCCTGCTCCCGCTGTTGTGAATACAGATAACGCATATCACCATTGAGCAACGCGATCCGTTGGCGGCCCTTGGCGGCCAAGTGCTGCACACCGGCCATGGCGGCCTGGTGATTATCGATGGTGACGGAGGAGGCGCGGAATTGGGTATCCCCTTCGCCGCATTGTACCCAGGGGAAATCACCGATCATGGCGGTCAGCCCCGGCAAACAGCTGATGGCATCCATGGTGATCACCCCGTCAACCACCTTGCCACTCAGCAGGCTGAGGTAGGCGGATTCACGGGTGGGATTGGATTCCGAGTTGCACAGCAGAATATGGTAACCGTGGCGTTCGGCCTCTTCTTCGATACCGCGTACCACCAGTGAGCAAAAGGGGTTGGTGATATTGGACACCAGCACCAACAGCATCCCGCTGCGGGCAGTGCGCAGTTGGCGTGCCAGCAGATTGGGTTGATAGTCACACGCGCGGATCGCCGCCAGGACCTTATCGCGAGTGGCCGGTTTGACGATCTGTTGGCCGTTCAACACCCGTGAGACGGTGGCCGCTGAGACGCCAGCGATTTTCGCCACCTTTGCTATCGACATGGTTTGCTTTTCCTTCTGCCCGTTTGCCTCGCACAGTATGCGGCAAAAAGTACGATCACTACGAAGAGTTTGTGACAGCGATTACAAATTCATCCTCTACCTGCTTTTAATCATATCAATCCGGTTGCCGAAAAAAAGAAATCGATTACATTTTATTTATCGCAAAATGAAATCGATTACATTTCTAATTTAGACCGAATTCCCCCCAATGGTGACGCAATAGGAGGTGGCAGATGGAGATACAGCTTCAGCTAGCGCAGGCGCAGGATCGCAGCGAGATTGCCGCTCTGATCCATTGTTCAACCAATGCCTGGTATCAGCGCCACGGGCTGGGTGACATCTTCTCTGCCGGGCCGGAAAGTTGTGGGCTGTTTGTTGATGTTTATCAGCAGTTGGATGAGGGTCACCACTGGATTGCGCGCGATCAACAAGGGGCAATCTGCGGCTCCTGCTTTTTCCATCCGCGTGAAACTCATTTGGGGTTGGGCATCATGAATGTTCATCCCGATTATTTCGGCCGGAGGATCGCCAGCCGTTTGTTGGCCAAGGCCGACGAACTGGCGGGGGGGTTACCGGTTCGTTTGCTATCCAGCGCGCTAAACCTGGATTCCTATTCGCTCTACCAGCGCGGGGGATTTACCCCGTATGCCCTCTATCAGGATATGACGATCCCAGTGCCGAGCCAGGGATTTGCTTATCCACGCCTGACTCGCGGCCAGGTGCGGGCAACCCGGCTCGACGATCTGCCCGCCATCCTGGAGCTGGAGCGCGAAATACTGGGCATCGAACGCCAGCGCGATATCGATTATTTCCTCAATGATACCCGTGGACTGTGGCGGGTTGCCGTCTGGGAGCTGGACGAGCGCATCGGTGGCTATTTGGCCTCTGTGGCACACCCGGCTTCCCGCATGTTGGGGCCGGGGTGCAGCCATAGCGAAGAGATCGCCCTTGAGTTACTCGGTTGGATGCTGGATCACCATCATCGCGGTACGACACCGGTGGTATTAGTGCCCGCAGAGCGCTCCGCGCTGAGCCAGGTTTTGCTGCGCTGGGGCGGACGAATTTGTGAATTACATATCGCGCAGGTGAAAGGCCAGGCGCAACAACCCGGCGGCGTGGTGATGCCGTCCTTTTTGCCGGAAAGCGGTTAGCACCGGCGTCGTTGCCGTATTAACCAACCAACACCAATGGGGGAGTTATGCAAACAGATAGCCTGGCCCTGGGGGCCAAAAGCACCACGTTCAAATGGGTGGTGCCGCGGCTGGCACTGATGATGTTCCTGCAGTTTTTTGTCTGGGGAGCCTGGTACGTCACGCTCGGCGTGGTGATGGGCAAATATGGACTGACCGCGATCATTGGCGATGCCTATTCCACCGGGCCGATCGCCTCCATTCTGTCGCCTTTTGTACTGGGCATGGTGGTCGATCGCTTCTTCGCCTCACAGAAAGTGTTAGCCGTGCTGCACCTGATTGGGGCAGGCCTGCTGTGGATGATGCCGGGCTTCTTTGCTGAAGGGCAGGGCAGCGGTCTACTGTGGCTCATCTTCGGCTATATGCTGTGCTACATGCCCACCATTGCCCTGAGCAACAACGTGGCATTTTATAGCCTGAGCAACAGTGAGAAGGCCTTCCCGATTGTGCGGGCGTTCGGCACCTTTGGCTGGATTGTCGCCGGGCTGATTGTCGGCACCAGCGGCCTGTCGGACAGTACCGATATCTTCACGCTGGCTGCCGTAGCTTCGTTGGTATTGGCGATTTACAGCTTTACGCTGCCGCATACCCCTGCACCGGAACGCGGCAAGCCAGTAAAAATGCGCGATCTGCTGTGTGCCGATGCTTTCGCGATGCTCAAGCAGCGCCATTTCCTGGTGTTTATCATCTGCGCCATGCTGATCTCTATCCCGCTGGCGGCGTATTACGCCTATGCTGCGCCGTTCGTTGCCGCGGCCGGTTTCACCAACGTGGGTGGCGTGATGTCGCTGGGGCAAATGTCCGAGCTGTTCTTCATGCTGCTGATCCCGTTCCTGTTTGCCCGCTTGGGGATCAAGTACATGCTGATGATCGGCATGCTTTCCTGGTTCCTGCGCTATGTGATGTTCGCTCTGGGCATTACCGAAGAAATGCGCTGGATGATCTACCTCGGCATCATCCTGCATGGCATGTGCTATGACTTCTTCTTCGTTATCGGCTTTATCTATACCGATAAAGTGGCGGGGGACAAGGTAAAAGGTCAGGCACAAAGCCTGCTGGTGTTGTTCACATACGGCATCGGTATGCTGATTGGTTCACAAATCAGCGGTGCGCTGTTTAACCATATGGTGACGGCGGAAGGAACTGAGGCGTTGCCGCAATGGCAGCACTTCTGGTGGTATCCGGCCTTCGGTGCATTGGCGATCGCCGCGCTGTTCTTCTTCACCTTCAACTACCGGGATATTCCAGCAGGGGAGAAACGCGATGGCTGATTTGCGGGTGCTGGTGGTGGGCTGCGGCAATATGGGGGCGTCCCATGCCGAGGCCTACCACGCTATGGATGGGGTGACAATCTGCGGTCTGGTGGCTCGGGGCGAGTCGCGTGAGTTGCTCAATCAACATTTGGGGGGCGGCTATCCCACCTTTAGCGACTTTGAGTTGGCGCTGGCGCAAACCCGGCCTGATGCCGTGTGCCTGACCACTTATCCGGACACCCACGAAACCTACGCCTTGGCAGCACTGGCGGCGGGATGTCATCTGTTTATCGAAAAGCCGCTCGCCACCACGGTAGCAGGGGCTGAAAGGGTGATTGCTGCCGCTCATCAGGCACAACGACAGGTGGTGGTGGGCTATATTCTGCGCCATCACCCCTCTTGGCAGCAGTTTGTGGAGCTCGCTCGCGGTTTGGGTAAGCCCTTGGTGATGCGGATGAACCTCAACCAGCAAAGCCACGGGCAGATGTGGAATGTGCATCGCAACCTGATGCAGTCATTGTCGCCAATCGTTGATTGCGGAGTACATTATCTGGACGTGATGTGCCAGATGGCCCAGGCAGAACCGATCAGCGTAAGCGCTATTGGTGCCCGGCTGACCGATGACCTGCCGCAGGGGATGTATAACTACGGCCAGCTACAGGTGCGTTTTGCCGACGGATCGATCGGCTGGTACGAAGCGGGCTGGGGGCCGATGATCAGTGAAACGGCTTACTTTGTGAAAGACGTCATTGGGCCGCGCGGCGCGGTTTCGATCGTGGCCCGTCATCACGAAAGGGCTTCTGACGATGTCGGGGGACATACCAAAACCGAATCATTGCGGGTGCATTACGCCGATTTAGACGATGAGAACCGCTTTAAGCGGCCGGATCGCTGGATCGATTGCCAGGATGAGCCGGACCATTTAGCGCTGTGCCTGAGTGAACAGCGTTACTTTTTACAGGCTATTCGTGAGGGCCTGGATCTCAATCAGCATCTTCAGGATGCGCTAAACAGCTTACGGGTGGTGCTGGCGGCGGACGAAGCGGTACGCAGCCAACGCACGGTGGTATTGGGGAGTGAGGAATGAAGACGATACAGGGGCCGGGGCTGTTTCTGGCGCAGTTTATCGCCGAGCAGGCCCCGTTTAATACGCTGGATAGCCTGGCGGAATGGGCTGCCGGGTTGGGTTTTACCAGCGTCCAGATCCCCACGCTTGAGCCGGCCATTTTCGATTTGGCGCTGGCGGCGCGTAGTCAGGATTATTGTGATGAGATCGTCGCCCGGCTTGGGCGGCACGGTATTCGCATCAGCGAGCTGTCGACGCATTTGCAAGGGCAACTGGTCGCCGTCCATCCAGCCTACGATCTGGCCTTTGACGGTTTTGCTCCGCCAGAAGTCCGGGGTAAACCGCAGCTGCGGCAGGCCTGGGCAACGGAGCAACTGTTGCTGGCGGCACAGGCATCTCAGCGCTTGGGGCTAACGGCCCATGCGACCTTCTCTGGGGCGCTGGCGTGGCCCTATTTCTATCCGTGGCCGCCGCATAATGCGTTACTGTTGGAGGAGGCTTTCGAACAGTTGGCCGAGCGCTGGCTGCCGATCCTGGACGCCTTCGATCGGGCTGGTGTAGATGTGTGCTATGAGCTGCATCCGGGGGAGGATTTACATGACGGCGTGACCTTTGAACGCTTTCTGGCCAAGGTCGGCAATCATCCCCGCTGCCATATTCTCTATGATCCGAGCCATCTGCATTTGCAACAGATGGACTATCTGGGCTTTATCGATTGTTATCACCCACGTATCCGCGCATTTCACGTCAAAGATGCCGAGTACCGCCCCAACGCCCGCAGCGGCGTATATGGGGGCTACCAACCCTGGTTGGAAAGGCCTGGGCGCTTCCGTTCATTGGGGGACGGGCAGATCGACTTCCCGGCGATTTTCAGCAAGCTGACGCAGTACGGCTTCCCTGGAGTCGCTACGTTGGAATGGGAGTGCTGCCTTAAGTCGCCGGAGGCTGGGGCACGCGAAGGTGCCGCCTTTATCGCCCGCCATATTATTCCGGTAGCGGAACGGGCCTTTGATGATTTTGCCGCGGTGGATACTGACCGTGAGCGAGTCAGAGCCATGCTGGGCGTGGAGGATGCATCATGAGATTGAAGCTGGGAATGGTAGGTGGTGGTGAAGGCGCGTTTATTGGCGCGGTGCATCGGCTGGCGGCGCGGATGGATGATGAGTTTGAGCTGGTCGCCGGGGCTTTCTCCTCCGATAGACAAAACTGTCTGCGCACCGGGGCGCTACTGCATCTGCAACCGGATCGCTGCTATGCCGATTTTAGCCAGATGGCGTTGGCGGAAGCGGCACGCGAGGATGGAATTGATGTCGTTGCGATCGTGACCCCGAATCATTTGCACGCCCCAGTCGCCAGTGCCTTTCTCAACGCCGGGATTGATGTGATCTGCGATAAGCCGTTATGCACCTCCTATGCCGAGGCTCTGCAACTGGCACAAACGGTGCACCACAGCGGCAGACAACTGATCCTGACCCATAACTACAGCGCCTACCCGCTGGTGCGTGAGGCACGTAGCCGGATATTGGCGGGGGAGTTGGGTGAGATCCGCTTCGTCGAGGTGGAATATCTGCAGCAGTGGCTGGCAAAACCGCTAGAACTGACCGACAACAAGCAGGCCGGTTGGCGTGCGCAGCCGGAAAAAGCCGGATCCGGTTGCATCGGTGACGTAGGTACCCATGCTTGGCAACTGGCAGAGTTTGTCAGTGGCATGTTGCCTGAGGCGATCAGCGCTGAGCTGACGTCATTCATCGCGGGGCGCAAGCTGGACGACGATGTGCGGGTGCAGATGCGTTATGCCAACGGTGCCAAAGGTCGGCTCTGGGCTAGCCAGGTAGCCTGTGGTCATGAGAATGGGCTGAAGTTACGAGTTTACGGCAGTGAGGGCAGCCTGGAGTTTTGCCAGGAAAACCCGAACCAGCTGTGGATACGGCCTTTTGACGCGCCCCCCTATTGCATCACCCGCGCTTCGGCATTTCAGCACGTAGAGAACCGCCAATTGGCCCGCGTACCCGCAGGGCATCCTGAAGGTTATCTGGAAGGGTTTGGCCAGATTTACCGTGAAGCGGCCCGGTGTTTGCGTGATGGCCCTTCGGCGGCACCGTTGTTACCAGGGATTGAAACGGGTGTGCAAGGGATGGCGTTTATTGATGCCGCTCAGCGCAGTAGCCGTGCAGGGGGAGAGTGGGTGGTATTGATATCGCCATAAGTAATAAAGAATATTTTTTTATTCTTTTATTGCCGAGCGCCGCTCAGATAAAACTGTTGGTCACAGCACAGAATTTTATCAACGGAGCGGATCATGGCGAGCAAACTTTTCTCATTACGCAGTGCAGTATTGTTGGCTTTATCGCTCGGTGCGGCCAGTGCCCAGGCAGTGGACGTCACCGTGGCGTACCAGACCTCCGCCGAACCCGCCAAGGTGGCGCAGGCGGAAAACAGCTTTGCCAAACAGTCTGGCGCGACCGTTGACTGGCGCAAGTTCGATAGCGGCTCCAGCGTGTTGCGTGCGCTGGCCTCTGGCGACGTGCAGATTGGCAATATCGGCTCCAGCCCGCTGGCCGTGGCCGCCAGCCAGAAGCTCCCTATCGAAGTGTTCCTGATCGCCTCGCAGCTGGGCAGTTCCGAAGCGCTGGTGGTGAAAAATGACATCAAATCTCCCCAGGATCTGATCGGTAAGCGTATTGCGGTACCGTTCATTTCCACCACTCACTACAGCCTGCTGGCCTCCCTGAAACACTGGGGCATCAAACCTGACCAGGTGCAAATTCTCAACCTGCAACCGCCAGCCATTGCGGCGGCCTGGCAGCGTGGGGATATCGACGGGGCTTACGTATGGGCTCCGGTGGTCAATGAACTTGCCAAACAGGGCAAAGTGTTGACCGACTCCGAGCAGGTTGGCCAGTGGGGCTCACCAACGCTGGACGTGTGGGTAGTGCGCAAAGACTTTGCCGAGCAGCACCCTGAAGTCGTCACCGCGTTTGCCGCCAGCGCCCTGAAGGCGCAGAAGGCCTATCTGGCACAGCCGGAACAGTGGCTGAAAGACCCAAGCAACCTCAGCACGCTGGCTCGCCTGAGCGGAGTGCCGCCAGAGCAGGTGCCGGAACTGGTGAAGGGTAACCGCTACCTGCCGGTTGCCGATCAGATCACTCAACTGGGCCAGCCGGTAGATAAAGCCATTCGTGATACCGCCGAGTTCCTCAAGCAACAGGGCAAGATCCCGCAGGTGGACAGTGATTACAGCGCCTATGTGACCGACCGCTTTGTCAAACAGGTGCAGGCTGCGCCGCAGTCGTAAGGGGTCCGCCATGCTAAACGTTAACCATCTTTCGGCCGATTATCAGGGGCGTGCGGCGCTGCGCGATGTGTCGTTCCAGATAGCCAGAGGGCAACTGGTGGTGGTGTTGGGGCCTTCTGGCTGCGGCAAGACCACGTTGCTGAATTTGATCGCCGGGTTTATTGAGCCAACGGCAGGCAGCATTACGTTGGATGATGTCCCCGTCAAAGGCCCGGGTGCCGAGCGGGGCGTGGTCTTCCAGCATGAAGGCTTACTGCCGTGGCGCAACGTGGTGGATAACGTGGAGTTTGGCTTGCAACTGGCCGGTGTGGCCAAGCCGCAACGTCGCAAGGTGGCGCAGCAGATGTTGCAACGCGTTGGGTTGACCGGCTATGAACAACACTTCATCTGGCAACTGTCCGGTGGAATGCGTCAGCGGGTAGGTATTGCCCGCGCCTTGGCTGCTGACCCTCGGCTATTGCTGCTGGATGAGCCTTTCGGGGCACTGGACGCATTCACTCGCGAACAGATGCAAGAACTGCTGTTGAACATTTGGCGCGATACCGGCAAGCAGGTGTTGCTGATCACCCATGACATTGAAGAAGCGGTATTCCTGGCCAGCGAGCTGATACTGCTTTCTCCTGGCCCTGGGCAGGTGGTGGAGCGTTTATCGCTGAATTTTGGCCAACGCTATGCCGCCGGAGAGGCTTGCCGCGCCATCAAGTCTGATCCTGAGTTTATCGCCCAGCGTGAATACGTGCTGGGCCGGGTGTTCCAACAGCGCGAGGCCTTGCTATGAGCCTGCATTCTGTTCTGAAAGCCGCAGTACCGACAGCGGTGCGTCAATCTCGTTTCACGCTGCCGCGCAGCCTCAAGCTGAGCGCGGCAACCTTGCTGGTGCTGTTGGCGGTCTGGTGGGCGGTAACCGCCTTGCAGCTGATCAGCCCGTTATTTCTGCCCGCGCCGCAGCAGGTATTGCATCAGTTAGTGGTCATTGCCAGTCCGCAAGGCTTTATGGATGCCACGTTGTGGCAACACTTAGCCGCCAGCCTGGGCAGAATCCTGGTAGCGCTGCTTGCTGCGGTGGTCATCGGTGTCCCGGTGGGTATTGCGATGGGACTGAGTGAGACGGTACGTGGCCTGCTCGATCCCCTGATTGAAATTTATCGTCCGGTGCCGCCGCTGGCCTATCTGCCGCTGATGGTGATCTGGTTTGGCATTGGCGAAACCTCGAAAATTCTGCTGATCTACCTGGCGATTTTTGCCCCGGTGACGCTTTCGACCGTGGCAGGCGTACGCAGCGTAGCGCAGGTGCGCATTCGTGCTGCACAAGCTTTGGGAGCCAGCCGCTGGCAACTGTTGCGCTTTGTGGTGTTGCCGAGCGCGCTTCCGGAAATTCTAACCGGCATCCGTATTGGCCTGGGCGTCGGCTGGTCTACGCTGGTGGCCGCCGAACTGATTGCCGCCACGCGCGGTCTGGGATTCATGGTGCAGTCCGCAGGTGAGTTTTTGGCGACCGACGTAGTGATCGCCGGTATCAGCGTGATTGCGATAATTGCATTTGGTCTGGAGCTGGGGCTGCGTGCCTTACAGCGCCGTTTGACCCCCTGGCATGGAGTACAGCAATGAACGAACGTTTGGCAATTACCCCGTTGGGGCCTTATATCGGCGCGTTGGTGGAAAATGTCAGTCTGGCGCGGCCACTGGGCGACGGCCAGTTTGAACAGCTTTACCATGCTTTGCTCAAACATCAGGTACTGTTCCTGCGCGAACAGCCAATCACACCGCTACAACAGCGCGAGCTGGCAGGGCGCTTCGGCGATCTGCATATTCACCCGGTGTATCCACATGCTCCCGATGTGGAGGAGATCATTGTGCTGGATACCCATAACGATAACCCGCCGGATAACGACAACTGGCATACCGACGTTACCTTTATTGAAAACCCGCCGCAGGGGGCGATTTTAGCCGCCAAGCAGTTGCCGACGAGCGGTGGGGACACGCTGTGGGCCAGCGGGATTGCCGCCTATGAGGCGTTGTCCGGACCCTTTAAGCGGCTGTTGGCCGGGTTACAGGCGGAACATGACTTCACCAAGTCGTTCCCCGAGTATAAACATCGTGGCAGCGAGGAAGAGCATCAACGCTGGCAGTTGGCCGTGCAGAAAAATCCACCTTTGCTGCATCCGGTGATCCGCACCCATCCGGTGACCGGCAAGCAGGCGCTGTTCGTCAATGAAGGGTTTACTACGCGGATTGTCGATCTGGCGGCGAAGGAGAGTGATGCCCTGCTGAGCTTCCTGTTTGCGCATATCACCAAGCCGGAGTTTCAGGTGCGCTGGCGCTGGCAGGCCAATGATATTGCCATCTGGGATAACCGGGTGACGCAGCATTACGCCAACGCGGATTACCTGCCGCAGCGGCGTATTATGCACCGCGCGACCATTCTGGGAGATAAGCCGTTCTATCGCGCCTGAGGATCACTCCACCATCAGGTTTCTGGAAAAGTTTCTCATATCTACTCCCGCTTTCCTGCGATACAGGCGTGCCTTACGTGCGCCTGTTGCCACTCTCTCGCCGGTTTCCTCAAACATTTCCGAAGCGTCAAAACGCCGCATCAGGCTTTTGCGCTGTACCGTATGCGACAAGATGATCTCAATCACTTCCTGCAACTGGGAAAGCGTAAACTCCGCTGGCAGGCAATAGACCGGCAGCATGGAGTAAGCCGTTTTTTGCCGCAGCCGCTGCAGTGCCGCTTCTACGATCGTTTGATGATCGAAAGCCAGCTGCTGCGCTTGCAGGCTGTCCAACGGTACCCAGGCTACATCGCTCACGTCGGCGATATGCGGCTGGCAATCGGCATGGGCGATCAGAGCAAAGTAGACCGTGGTCAGGCTCCAGCCGCGCGGGTCCCTTTCGGGGCCAGAAAAACTGGCCAACTGCGCCAGATAGGGTGGTACCAAACCTGTTTTTTCCCTCAGTTTACGTTCGGCCGTCGCTTGCGTGGAGGTGTCACGCTGCAAATCGATAAACCCGCCGGGCAATCCCCACTGCTCGAGGAAAGGGTGATTAGCGCGCTTGGCCAACAGCACGCACAGCTTCCCGCCGTGTACGGTAAACAGCACGCTGTCAACGGTGACAAGCGGTGAGGGGAAGAGGCGCGGATCGTAGTTTTTCAGGTACTCGGCTTGCGTGGTCATGCTGGCGCTCGGCTAAAAAGGTCTTTGAGACAATATAACAATAGCTGCCGGCTAATGATAATTATTAAAAACTCGAATAAACATATGGTTAAGCGATTTCGCTGCGATTGATACATTTTTCGCTTGCCAATAAATGTCTCTTGGACAATTATATAAATGTCTTAGGGACAATAATTGGTAAGGGAGAAGAATATGAGCGCACAGCTGCAGTTGTTTTTGAACGATATTGAAGTGACGGTGACAACCGGGAAGTTTCCCGATGGGGCGGTGTATGCCCGTTTTGCACAGCCTGAAACAACGGGAGCTTCGCAGATGCGTATTCGTGCCAGAGCAATGCGCAGCATGGATGACTTCATGCTGCTGGCACAGTTGGCGCAGGCGGTACGCCACCAGTTCCTGATCAAAGAGAGCCAGCTTGAGCTGCCTTACCTGCCCTACGCCCGCCAGGATCGCCATATGACCTCCGGCGACAGCTTTGCGCTCAAGGTGTTCGGCCAATTACTCAACACCTTGGCGTTTGACCGCGTGACGGTACTGGATCCACACAGCGAAGTGGCTGCCGCCGTGATCGACAACATGCACATCATTACTCAGCAACATTGCATGCAGCACAGCAGCAGACTGGCCAATTTATTGACCCAGCAGCAGCTGTTCTTGGTAGCTCCGGATGCCGGCGCGCTGAAAAAAATTCACGCGGTGGCAGCCCACTTTGGCATCGCGCAATACGGCATCCTGACCAAACACCGGGACGTGTTCAGCGGCGAACTGACGAGTTTCGAACTGCTGGCCGGTGATGTGCAGGGCAAAGACGTGCTGATTGTGGATGACCTGTGCGACGGCGGCGGTACCTTTATCGGCTCGGCCAAGGTGTTGCGTCAGGCGGGGGCTCGTACGGTCAGCCTGTATGTCACCCACGGGGTGTTTTCCAAAGGCACTGCGGCTTTGCTGAGCCAAGGCATCGATAACATCTATAGCACCACTTCCTATGCTGCGGCGGAACTCGCTGAGCAACGTGTTGAACTGATTGATATTGCGCGTATCTACGCTCACTAAGGAACCGACTATGTTGACCAATCCTATTCTGGCGATTGATGGCTATAAAGTGTCACACCGTGAGCAGTATCCGCTGGGTACTACGCGGATCTATTCCAACTTCACGCCGCGCAGCGATCGGTTCTTTGCTTCCCCGTTGCCGGACGGCCAACTGGTGTTCTTTGGTTTGCAGGGTTTGTTGCAGTGGTTCATGGTGGATCTCTTCAACCAACAGTTTTTTGCCCAACCGGAAGAGCAGGTAGTGGGGGAATATAAAAAGCTGATGGATAGCTACATTGGTCAGGACCGAGTCTGCGTGGAGCATATTCGCGCCCTGCATCAGCTGGGCTATCTGCCGCTGCATATCAAAGGGCTGGATGAAGGCAGCAAGGTGAGGATGAAGGTGCCTGTGTTGACCATCACCAATACGCGTGAGGAGTTCTTCTGGCTGGTCAACTACCTGGAAACGGTGATCTCGGCCGAATTGTGGAAGGCTTCCACCAATGCCACCATTGCCCACCATTACCGCAAGATCTGCCAGATGTGGGCGGATAAAACCTGTGATGACCTGGCGCATCTGGATTTCCAATGCCACGACTTTTCCTTCCGCGGCATGTCGGGCATGCATGATGTCGCGCAATCCGGTGCCGGGCATTTGCTCAGCTTCAAGGGGACCGACAACATTCCTGCGGTGCTGTACGCACAGAAGTATTATCCAACCGCTGAAGATTACTTCGTGGCTGGCAGCATTCCCGCCACCGAACATAGTGTGATGTGCATGGGAGAGCAGGCAACGGAGATCGAAACGTTCCGCCGCCTGATTGAAGATCTTTACCCGAACGGGCTGGTTTCCATCGTGTCGGATACCTGGGATTACTGGCAGGTGCTGACGGAGTTTACTCGTGAGTTACACAGCAAGATTATGGCGCGCGATGGCCGAGTGGTCTTCCGCCCAGACAGTGGCGACCCGGTGGCTATTCTTTGTGGAACCGGCGACGACAGCGATCGCAGTACGCAACGTAGCCCCGAAGAGAAAGGCTCGGTGGAAGTGTTGTGGGAAATCTTTGGCGGCACGGTTAACAGCAAGGGCTACAAAGTGTTGGATCCGCATGTCGGGCTGATTTATGGAGACTCCATCACTCTGGAACGCGCCCAGGAAATTCTGCAACGGCTGGAAGCGAAAGGTTTTGCCAGTTCTAACGTAGTGTTTGGCGTGGGTTCCTTTACTTATCAGTACAATACTCGCGATACCTTTGGTTTCGCGATGAAGGCCACCTATGGTGAGGTGAACGGAGTGGGGCGCCCCATCTTCAAACAACCGAAGACCGATAGCGGTCTGAAACAGTCTGCACGCGGTTTGTTGCGGGTGGTCCGCGATGAAGCAGGGGAATATCAACTGCTGGATAATCAGGATTGGCAGCAGGAACAGCAGGGCGAACTGAAAACGCGCTTCCTGGATGGCAGACTCTACAACCAGGACTCACTGGAGCAAATCCGCCAGCGCATTGCCTGCCCCTCACTCCAACCCTCTCCCACAGGGAGTGAGAACTGAATTGAGCTCGTAGGCGATTACAGAGTTAATATTTAACTATTTGATATAAAGGATTATAACCAGAGTTAAGCTGTAGCACGATAGGCCCCCTCTCCCTTTGGGAGAGGGGGCGTTAAATCAACTCTCTGCTTCAAACGCCTGGGTGAGCGTCTCCAGCTGTTCCTGGGCATCCAGCCAGGTCATTTCCGTTTCTTCCAGAGCGGACTTGGCCTGGCTTTGCTTTTGCAGGCAGGCGGTCAGATCGGCTTTACGGCTGATGTCGTACAGCGCCGAGTCTGCCAGTTGTTCTTCCACCGCGGCCAATTCGGCACCCAGCTTATCCATCTGTTGTTCCAGCTTGGCGATCTGCTTACGCAGTGGTTGGGTTTGCGTACGGAATTCGGCTTCACGGCGCTTTTGGTCTTTACGCGCCTGGGCGCTGTTGCCGTTATCCTGCTTCGGTGCGGCATCCTGCTGCGCCTGCTGCTTTTGCAGATCGCTAAGCCACTGCTGGTAATCGTCCAGATCGCCCTCGAACTGCTCCACCTGGCCATCGTGCACCAGATACAGATCGTCGGTGGTAGAACGCAGCAGATGGCGGTCGTGCGAAACCACCACCAATGCCCCTTCGAAATCGATTAGCGCCTCGGTTAACGCCTGACGCATATCCAGATCCAGGTGGTTGGTCGGTTCATCAAGCAGCAGCAGGTTAGGGCGCTGCCAGACGATCAGCGCCAGCACCAGCCGTGCCTTTTCACCGCCGGAGAAACGTTCGGTGATTTCGGTGACCTTATCGCCCTGGAAGCCGAAGCCGCCAAGGTAATCGCGTAACTGCTGTTCTAACACGCGAGGGGCGATGCGGCTCAGATGCTGCAGTGGAGACTCATCGGCGCGCAGGAATTCCAACTGATGCTGGGCGAAGTAACCCAGTTTGATGCCCTTTGCCAGCCCGATCTCCCCGCTTAGCGGCTCCAGCGTGCCAGCCAGCATTTTGATCAGCGTTGATTTACCGGCACCGTTACGCCCCAACAGGCCAATACGTGAACCGGGCACCAGGTTGAGCTTGATTGACTGCAAGATCACTTTGTCGCCATAGCCTGCGCTGACTTTTTCCATGCGCAGCAAGGGGTTTGGCAGACTTTCGGGTTGGCGGAAGCTAAACGTGAACGGGTTATCGACGTGCGCTGGGGCAATCAGCTCCATCCGTTCCAGCATTTTGATGCGGCTCTGTGCCTGTTTGGCCTTGGTGGCCTGAGCACGGAAACGGTCAATATAGCTTTGCAGATGCGCCACTTTTTCCTGTTGGCTCTGATACAGCGACTGCTGCTGTGCCAGTTTGGTGACGCGCTGGCGCTCGAAGGAGGAATAGTTGCCGGTATATTCGTTGATGGTCTCATTTTCGATGTGCAGGATCTTGTCGACGATTGGGTCGAGGAAATCACGGTCATGCGAAATCAGCACCAGGGTGCCCGGATAGCTTTTCAGCCAGCGTTCCAGCCAGATCACTGCATCCAGATCCAGGTGGTTGGTGGGTTCGTCCAGCAACAGCAGATCGGAGCGGCAAACCAAAGCCTGAGCCAGGTTGAGGCGCATACGCCACCCGCCCGAGAAGGCGCGCACCGGGCTTTGCAACTGTTCGTTGGAAAAGCCTAAACCGTGCAACAGGCTGGCGGCACGGGAACGGATGGTCCAGGCATCCAGGGCATCGAGCTTGCCGTGCAGCGTGGCGATGGCGTGGCCGTCGTTATTATCGTTTGCCACCTGTAATTCGGCTTCCAACTGGCGGAATTCCCGATCTCCATCGATAACATACTCAATGGCGGGCACGTCCAGTGCCGGTGTTTCCTGATTCACCCAGGCCAGCGCCCAGTTGTTTGGGAAGGTGTAGCTGCCACCGTCTGCGGCGATCTCACCTTTCAACAGGGCCAGCAGCGTCGATTTCCCACAGCCGTTCTTACCCACCAGGCCAACCTTCTGACCTGGATTAACCGTCGCCGTGGCGTTGTCCAACAGGACGCGGGTGCCGCGTCGGATTTGTAGCGAGGAGAAAACAATCATAAAGCGCCGTTTGTTCAGAGTATGTTAAATTGAATTGAGTTTACGTTAACAGGACGCGTAGCAGTCCTATTATTAGTCTTTGCGTTGCATGGTAACGGAAATCCGCCACCCTGACGACGCTTTGGAGGGGAATGATGTCACAGCCGCCGAAGGTTTTGCTGCTGTATGCCCATCCGGAATCCCAGGACTCGGTAGCAAACCGGGTTTTGTTACAACCGGCACAGCAGTTGGAACATGTCACCGTGCACGATTTATACGCGCACTATCCGGATTTCTTTATTGATATCCATCACGAACAACAACTGCTGCGCGACCATCAGGTCATCGTTTTCCAACATCCCCTGTATACCTATAGCTGCCCAGCCTTGCTGAAAGAGTGGCTGGACCGTGTACTGTCCCGTGGCTTTGCCAGTGGGATGGGCGGTAATGCGCTGGCAGGCAAATACTGGCGTTCGGTGATCACTACCGGGGAGCCGGAAGGCGCCTATCGCACCGGCGGTTACAATCGCTACCCGATCGAGGATATTCTGCGCCCTTTTGAGCTGACTGCGGCCATGTGTCATATGCATTGGCTGACGCCGATCCTCGTCTACTGGGCACGCCGCCAGAAACCAGAAGTGCTGAGCAGCCACGCCAGCGCCTATGGCGATTGGTTGCGTAACCCTTTACCGCACACCGGGAGGCACTGATGGAAGGTTCCTCGCTATTAACCGCCATACTGCTGTTCCTGTTTGCTGCGGTGGTGACGGTGCCGATCGCCCGCCGTCTGGGGATCGGGGCTGTTTTAGGCTATCTGATCGCCGGTATCGCCATCGGCCCGTGGGGATTGGGATTCATTCGGGATGTGGATGAAATTCTGCATTTCTCCGAGTTGGGTGTGGTGTTCCTGATGTTTATCATCGGGCTGGAACTGAACCCGGCCAAACTATGGGAACTGCGTCGTTCGATCTTTGGTGTTGGTGCCGGGCAGGTACTGGCCACGGCCGCCGTGCTCGGCGCGCTGCTGTATTTCAGTCATTTTGCCTGGCAGGCGGCAGTGATCGGCGGCATTGGTCTGGCCATGTCATCGACGGCCATGGCGCTGCAGCTGATGCGTGAAAAGGGGATGAACCGTAACGAGGGGGGCCAGCTAGGTTTCTCGGTGCTGCTGTTCCAGGATATGGCGGTGATCCCGGCGTTGGCGCTGATCCCGATCCTGGCCGGTGGCGCAGGTACCAGCGACGATTGGGCAAAAATCGCTATGAAGGTGGCGGCCTTCGGCGGCATGCTGATCGGGGGGCGCTTCCTGTTACGCCCGTTATTTCGTTATATCGCCTCATCTGGGGTGCGTGAAATATTTACGGCCGCCGCGTTGTTGGTGGTGCTGGGGGCAGCGTTGTTTATGGATGCCCTTGGCCTGTCGATGGCATTGGGGACTTTTATCGCCGGGGTGTTGCTCGCAGAGAGCGAATATCGCCATGAGCTGGAAATCGCCATTGAGCCTTTCAAAGGGCTGCTGCTCGGGCTGTTCTTCATCTCGGTAGGCATGGCATTGAATATGGGCGTGTTGTATACCCATCTGCTGGAAGTGCTGCTTGGCGTGGTGATCCTGGTGGCGGTGAAGTCGGGTGTGTTGTACTCAATGGCGCGTATTTTTGGCCTGCGGCGCTCGGTACGTCTGCAATTTTCCGGGGTGCTGAGCCAAGGCGGTGAGTTTGCCTTCGTGCTGTTCTCGGCGGCTTCGACGCAGCATATCTTCGATGATGAACAACTGGCCTTGCTGCTGGTCGTGGTGACGCTCTCAATGATGACCACGCCACTGCTGATGCAGATTATCGATCGCATTCTGGCCCGCCGCTATAACGCCAAGGATGAGGATGAAGAGGCTCCCTACGTGGCAGATGACGATCCGCAGGTAATCATCGTCGGTTTCGGCCGCTTCGGGCAGGTGATTGGCCGCTTGCTGATGGCTAACAAGAAGCGTATCACCGTGCTGGAGCGGGACGTTAGCGCGGTTGGCGTATTGCGCCGATACGGTTACAAGGTTTACTACGGGGATGCCACGGAGCTGGAACTGCTGCGGGCAGCCGGTGCGGCAAAGGCCAAATCTATCGTCATTACCTGCAATGAGCCGGAAGATACCATGGCCATCGTCCATCTGTGTCAGCAGCACTTCCCCAACCTGTCCATTTTGGCGCGGGCGAGGGGGCGTGTGGAAGCGCATGAGTTGCTACAGGCTGGCGTAAAACAGTTTAGTCGTGAAACCTTCTCCAGCGCCCTGGAGCTTGGGCGCAAGGCGTTAACGGAGTTGGGGATGCACCCACATCAGGCTTATCGCGCTCAGCAGCATTTTCGCCGTCTGGATATGCGTATGCTGCGTGAACTGATGCCGCCGCATCTGGGGGACGTGGCCCAGATTTCCCGCGTGAAAGAAGCCCGGCGCGAGCTGGAAGAACTTTTCCACCGCGAAATGCAAAAAGAAAAACGGCAGTTCGACGGCTGGGATGAATACGAATAATTCGGAGCACAAAGATGTCTGCAACACGTAAAAGATTTATCGCCGGGGCGGTTTGCCCAAGCTGTAACGCTATGGATACGCTGGCGGTTTGGCGTGAAGACCAGGTCGAAGTGGTGGAGTGCGTCAAGTGTGGCCACCATCAGCGCCAGACCGAGCAACAGGTGGAAAAACACGTTCGGCCGCAGGAGCAGGTGATCGGTATTTTTGATCCGGAGTAGCGTTATCTGCCGTGATTTTTTATGCTGAAGGGTACAGCGCTGGAGATTTCCGCTACAATCTCCACCGATTTAGTTTCCAACGGTAGGAGATATCATGAAAGTAACAAAAGACTTGGTGGTCAGCCTGGCTTACCAAGTACGTACAGAAGACGGTGTTTTGGTTGATGAGTCTCCGGTGAGTGCACCGTTGGACTATCTGCACGGGCATGGCTCTCTGATCGCAGGTCTGGAAAAAGCACTTGAAGGTCACGAAGCGGGCGATCGTTTCGACGTTCATGTTGCCGCTAACGAAGCTTACGGCAACTACGATGAAAACCTGGTGCAGCGCGTTCCTAAAGACGTCTTTATGGGCGTTGATGAACTGCAGGTAGGCATGCGCTTCCTGGCTGATACCGATCAGGGCCCGGTTCCGGTTGAAATCACCGAAGTTGATGGTGACCACGTAGTGGTTGATGGTAACCACATGCTGGCTGGCCAAGACCTGAACTTCCATGTAGAAGTTGTGGCGCTTCGTGAAGCGACCGAAGAAGAACTGGCTCACGGCCACGTTCACGGTGAGCACGATCATCACCACGAACACGGTGACGGCTGCTGCGGCGGTCATGGCCACGATCACGACCACGATCATGACCACGGCAAGAAAGGCGGCTGTGGTGGCAACGGTGGTTGCGGCTGCCACTAATCCTGGTGCTGTAACTGCAACAAAAGGTCGCTTCGGCGGCCTTTTTTAGTAATGCGGGGGAGGCGTCTCTTCCGACTGTGAGGCGATCATCGAAGGTTGGCTAGCGCGCAGCTTGTCGGTCAGCAGGCGCAGATGTTCCTGTATCTTCAGCATTTCAAGCTGATGCTGCACCACGGTTTGATTGAGTTCCTCAATCGTCACTTCCTGAAAGGCCTGGCGGCTTTCCATCTCTTCCAACCGCAGCAGCAGGTTGTCGTAGTCTTTCTCGTGCATAATGTTACCTCTGGCACTGTTAAATCCGGGATTCTGGCACTATGTTATCAGTAGCGCTCGGCTTTGTGCCTGCCAATTTCGGCAAGCGGTTTTTCACTGCCGGAGAGCGGGCAATTCAATCCGCAAAGTCGATAAATAAAATCGTTAATTATCAATGCTATTTTTATTTTTCTTGAACTTTGCTACCAATATGAGGTCACATCTTGACTCGATTGGTTACCTGTGTGACTGTTTTGTTTTGTTTCAGGCAGCTATAGTAGCCCGGTTAACTTACTTAATGATGGTTTGAGGCACCGCTTCAGACACTGGAGAAATGGATGAAATCTTTGTTTAAAGTCACGCTTCTGGCAACCACTATGGCTCTTGCTCTGAATGCGACCCAAGTGATGGCAGCCGATGCGGCCAAACCTGCTGATGCAGCTACCGTTACCACTACCGGTGAGGTTGCGCCTGCTGCTGAAGCGGCTAAACCTGCAGAAGCACCAAGCACCGGCAAGTTCAAGAATGACGATGAGCAGGTAGCTTACGCACTGGGTGTTCAACTCGGCCGCTACATGGAAAACTCGCTGGATGAACAAGAAAAGCTGGGCATCAAGCTGGACAAAGATGTGATGCTTGGGGCTGTTAAGGACGCGTTTGCCAAGCAGAGCAAGCTGAATGACTCTGACATCGAAAAAACCCTGCAAGGTTTTGAAGTGCGCGTGAAGGCTTCCGCTCAGGCGAAGATGGAGCAGGACGCGAAAGAAAACGAAGCGAAAGGCGCTAAATACGCTGAAACCTTCGCCAAAGAAAAAGGCGCGAAGAAAACCGAATCTGGTCTGCTGTACAAAGTAGAGAAAGAAGGGACCGGTGAAGCACCGAAAGACAGCGATACCGTAGTGGTAAACTACAAAGGTACCCTGACCGACGGCACCGTGTTTGACAACTCCTACGATCGCGGCGAGCCATTGTCATTCCGTCTGGACGGCGTGATCCCAGGCTGGACCGAAGGCCTGAAGCACATCAAGAAAGGTGGCAAGATCAAACTGGTTATCCCACCAGCACTGGCCTACGGTAAAAATGGCGTTCCAGGGATCCCTGCCAACTCCACGCTGGTGTTTGACGTTGAACTGCTGGATGTGAAACCGGCAGCCAAGGCTGACGACAAAACAGAAAAAGCGGCTGATGAAGCTGCTGCAGACGCTAAAGCCAAATAAGTCTGAGATTTTCCCAACCGCCGCGAATGTCCTTCGCGGCGGTTTTCATTTCTGCGCTACCAAGAATGCAAAATATCCTGCAACTTTACTCCCTGTCTCTACTGATCGCTTGACGCCTGCCGGGCATCGGGCTTAACGTCAATATCACGCGCAAATGTAAGAACCAGCATCTGACCGTTTTGCTAGACTCTGGGTCTGAACTTATGAATCATGCGCCTGCCCCTTAGGGCGTGTACCTAAAACTGCTCCCGGCAGCGATTGCTTCCTGCGCGAGCCGTTTTAGTTGCGTCCCCTGGCACAGGCGATCTATGTAGGTGGTATCTTCGATGTCAAATTCGCTTTTATCCAGCGAAGCCAGCGAACTTGATTTGCTGAATGAGCGTCCGTTTAGTCAGACGGACCATGAAATCCTGAAGTCGTATGAAGTCGTGGTCGACGGGCTGGCGATGCTGATTGGTGGGCACTGCGAAATCGTACTGCACTCCCTGGAGGATTTGAAATGCTCCGCCGTGCGTATCGCCAATGGCGAGCACACCGGGCGTAAAATCGGTTCGCCGATCACCGATCTGGCACTGCGTATGCTGCATGATATGGCGGGCGATGACAGCAGCGTCTCTAAAGCCTATTTCACCCGGGCCAAAAGTGGCGTGTTGATGAAGTCGGTGACGATTGCCATCCGCAATCGCGAACAGCGGGTGATCGGCCTGCTGTGTATCAACATGAACCTCGATGTGCCGTTCTCGCAGATCATCCAGACCTTTATGCCGCCGGAAACGCAGGAGGTGGCCTCCTCGGTCAACTTCGCCTCCTCGGTTGACGATCTGGTAGCGCAGACGTTGGAGTTCACCATCGAAGAGGTGAATGCCGATCGCAACGTGTCCAATAACGCCAAAAATCGCCAGATCGTACTCAACCTGTACGAGAAAGGCATTTTTGACATCAAAGACGCGATCAATCAGGTTGCCGATCGTCTGAATATCTCCAAACATACGGTTTACCTGTATATCCGCCAGTTCAAGAGTGGCGATCTGCTGGGCAATGAGCGCTGATGCTTAACTACTGCCTATTGGTCACCGGCCCGGCTTATGGCACTCAGCAAGCGAGCAGCGCCTGGCAGTTCGCCCAGGCCCTGTTGGCGGCAGGCCACCGCATTACCAGCGTCTTTTTCTATCGAGAAGGGGTGCTGAATGCCAACCAGCTATCATCTCCGGCCAGCGATGAATTCGATCTGGTGCGTGCGTGGGTTGATCTGGCCCAGCGGCATAGTGTGGAGCTTAACGTCTGTGTGGCGGCAGCTTTGCGCCGTGGCGTAGCCGATGAGCAAGAAGCTGCGCAGCTGGCGTTGGCGGCCGCTAACCTGCAGCCGGGGTTTACCCTCAGCGGTTTGGGCTCATTGGCAGAAGCGGCGTTGAGCAACGATCGCCTGGTACAGTTTTAAGTGAGCAGAATGAAGCGAGTTGCGTTTGTATTTACCCAGGGGCCACATGGCAGCGCTTCTGGCAGAGAGGGGCTGGATGCGGTACTGGCGACGTCGGCACTGAGCGAGGATATCGGCGTGTTTTTTGTCGGCGATGGCGTGTTGCAACTGCTGCCGGGCCAACAACCCGAAAAGATCCTGGCCCGCAATTACATCGCCACCTTTGGCGTATTGCCGCTGTATGACGTTGAAAACTGCTATCTCTGCGCAACGGCCATCCAGGAGCGCGGCCTACAACAGGTCACGGACTGGGTGCTGAAGGCCGAAATTCTGCCGCCTGATACTCTGCGCCAGAAACTGGCCGCTTACGATGTGGTCATGACTTTCTAGGAAATTTTGATGCTGTATACCCTCAGCCATTCCCCAACCCGTTGCGACCTGCCTGCATTGTTAAGACTCACCAGAGAAGGTGATGCCTTGCTGTTGTTGCAAGACGGCGTGTTGGCTGGCCTGGCCGGTAGCGCCAGCCTTGATTTATTGCTCAATGCCCCCATATCCCTTTATGCGCTGCAGGACGATCTGGATGCCAGAGCCCTGTCTGGTCATTTTTCACACAAAATAACGCTAATCGGTTATACTGACTTCGTTGTGTTAACCGAGAAACACCACAGCCAAATGGCATGGTAATGCGTGTGATGTTGTATATTTCTTGACACCTCTACCAGTCAGCCATAAAATTCTGCGTCCTCGTACTGTGCCAAAAGTGCATACGGGGGATTTATCACATGTTTACGAAGCAAAAAACGAAGCAAAACCCAGGAGCTTTTTTTAATGACTACGATTAATCAGCTGGTTCGCAAACCACGCTCTGTGAAGGCTGCTAAAAGCAACGTTCCAGCGCTGGAAGCTTGCCCGCAGAAACGTGGCGTATGTACTCGCGTATATACTACCACCCCGAAAAAACCAAACTCCGCACTGCGTAAAGTTTGCCGTGTGCGTTTGACTAACGGTTTCGAAGTGAGTTCTTACATCGGTGGCGAAGGCCACAACCTGCAGGAACACTCCGTAATCCTGATCCGTGGCGGTCGTGTTAAAGACTTGCCAGGTGTGCGTTACCACACCGTCCGTGGTGCACTTGACTGCTCCGGCGTTAAAGACCGTAAGCAAGCTCGTTCCAAGTACGGCGTGAAGAAGCCAAAGGCTTAATGGTTCTCCGTTAAGTAAGGCCAAACATTTTAATGTCAAAATAAACTCGTAGAGTTTTGGACAATCCTGAAATTTTCAACGGAGTATTTCCATGCCACGTCGTCGCGTAATAGGCCAACGTAAAATCCTGCCAGATCCTAAGTTCGGATCCGAGCTGTTGGCTAAATTTGTAAACATTCTGATGGTAGATGGCAAGAAATCTACTGCAGAAGCAATCGTCTATACCGCGCTGGAGACCCTGGCTCAGCGTTCTGGTAAAGGTCACCTGGAAGCTTTCGAAGTCGCTCTCGACAACGTTCGCCCGACTGTAGAAGTTAAGTCTCGCCGCGTTGGTGGTTCTACTTACCAGGTACCAGTTGAAGTTCGTCCGGTTCGTCGTAATGCCCTGGCAATGCGTTGGATCGTTGATGCCGCTCGTAAACGTGGTGATAAATCCATGGCTCTGCGCCTGGCGAACGAACTGTCTGATGCAGCAGAGAACAAAGGTTCTGCTGTTAAGAAGCGTGAAGACGTTCACCGTATGGCAGAAGCCAACAAGGCGTTCGCCCACTACCGCTGGTAATCCACGCAGTAGTTATGCTAACCAAGTGGGCGCTTCAAGAAGCCAACCCGCTTGGTTTCACCGAACCGCCTAAGGCAATAGAGGAATCAAATGGCTCGTACAACACCCATTGAGCGCTACCGTAATATCGGTATCAGTGCTCACATCGACGCCGGTAAGACCACAACTACCGAACGTATCCTGTTCTACACCGGTGTAAACCACAAAATCGGTGAAGTTCATGACGGCGCCGCCACCATGGACTGGATGGAACAAGAGCAGGAGCGTGGTATTACCATTACTTCTGCAGCGACAACTGCTTTCTGGTCTGGTATGGCCAAGCAGTTTGAGCCGCACCGTGTAAACATCATCGACACCCCAGGGCACGTTGACTTCACCATCGAAGTAGAACGTTCCATGCGTGTGCTTGATGGCGCGGTAATGGTTTACTGTGCTGTTGGTGGTGTTCAGCCACAGTCTGAAACCGTATGGCGTCAGGCTAACAAATACAAAGTGCCACGCATCGCGTTCGTTAACAAAATGGACCGTATGGGTGCCAACTTCCTGAAAGTTGTTGGTCAGCTTAAATCTCGTCTGGGCGCAAACCCGGTTCCATTGCAGCTGGCAATTGGCGCAGAAGAGAAATTCACCGGTGTTGTTGACCTGGTGAAAATGAAAGCCATCAACTGGAACGAAGCTGATGCAGGCGTGACCTTCGAATACGAAGAGATCCCAGCTGACATGCAAGAACTGGCTGCTGAATGGCACCAGAATCTGGTTGAGTCTGCTGCTGAAGCCTCTGATGAGCTGATGGACAAATACCTGGGCGGCGAAGAGCTGACCGAGGAAGAAATCAAGAAAGCTCTGCGTCAGCGCGTGCTGAACAACGAAGTGATTCTGGTAACCTGTGGTTCTGCCTTTAAAAACAAAGGCGTACAGGCAATGCTGGATGCGGTTGTCGAATACCTGCCAGCACCAAATGACGTTGAAGCTATCAACGGTATTCTGGACGACGGTAAAGATACCCCGGCAGTGCGTCATTCTGACGACTCAGAGCCGTTCTCTGCACTGGCGTTCAAAATCGCTACCGACCCATTCGTGGGTAACCTGACGTTCTTCCGTGTGTACTCTGGCGTTGTTAACTCCGGTGACACCGTTCTGAACTCCGTGAAGGCCGCGCGTGAGCGTCTGGGCCGTATCGTTCAGATGCACGCTAACAAGCGTGAAGAGATTAAAGAAGTTCGTGCAGGCGACATCGCTGCGGCAATCGGTCTGAAAGACGTAACTACCGGTGATACGCTGTGTGATCCAAATAGCCCGATCATTCTTGAGCGTATGGAGTTCCCTGAGCCGGTAATCTCCGTAGCGGTAGAACCAAAAACCAAAGCTGACCAAGAAAAAATGGGTCTGGCTCTGGGCCGTCTGGCGAAGGAAGACCCATCATTCCGCGTATGGACTGACGAAGAATCAGGTCAGACCATCATCGCAGGTATGGGTGAACTTCACCTGGATATCCTGGTTGACCGTATGCGTCGTGAATTTAACGTTGAAGCGAACGTGGGTAAACCACAGGTTGCTTACCGTGAAGCAATTCGCGCGAAAGTTACTGACATCGAAGGTAAACACGCCAAGCAGTCTGGTGGTCGTGGTCAGTATGGTCATGTTGTTATCGACATGTACCCACTGGAGCCGGGCTCAAATCCGAAAGGCTACGAGTTCATCAATGACATCAAAGGTGGTGTGATCCCAACGGAATACATCCCTGCCATTGATAAAGGCCTCCAGGAGCAACTTAAGTCTGGTCCACTGGCCGGTTATCCGGTAGTTGATCTCGGTGTGCGTCTGCATTTCGGTTCTTTCCACGATGTTGACTCCTCCGAATTGGCGTTTAAACTGGCCGCGTCTATCGCCTTTAAAGATGGCTTTAAGAAAGCAAAACCTGTTTTGCTTGAGCCTATCATGAAGGTTGAAGTTGAAACGCCGGAAGAGAACACTGGTGACGTCATCGGTGACCTTAGCCGTCGTCGTGGTCAACTGAAAGGTCAGGAATCCAACGCTACTGGCGTTCAGATTCACGCTGAAGTTCCGTTGTCCGAGATGTTTGGATACGCAACTCAACTGCGTTCTCTGACCAAAGGCCGTGCTTCTTACTCCATGGAGTTCCTGAAGTACGATGATGCGCCGAACAACGTCGCTCAGGCCGTAATTGAAGCCCGTGGTAAATAAGCTTTCGGGTTTAACACATTGATCAGTGCTCCCTCCATGAGGGGGGAGCAAAAGAGTTAAGGAATATAGCCGTGTCTAAAGAAAAATTTGAACGTTCCAAACCGCACGTTAACGTTGGTACTATCGGCCACGTTGACCACGGTAAAACTACCCTGACCGCTGCAATCACTACCGTTCTGGCTAAAACCTACGGTGGTTCTGCACGTGCTTTCGACCAGATCGATAACGCGCCAGAAGAAAAAGCTCGTGGTATCACCATCAACACTTCTCACGTTGAATATGACACCCCGACTCGTCACTACGCGCACGTTGACTGCCCAGGGCACGCCGACTACGTGAAAAACATGATCACCGGTGCTGCTCAGATGG
>NZ_JAELTL010000272.1:0-301 GCF_016428815.1 Serratia sp. ASV30
CCACAGCGTTAGCGGTGCTATCACCCGTCACACCGCCAGCTAAACCTGCTGCCAGCGTCGATAGCGCA
This sequence comes from Serratia sp. ASV30, assembly GCF_016428815.1. Taxonomy (NCBI): domain Bacteria; kingdom Pseudomonadati; phylum Pseudomonadota; class Gammaproteobacteria; order Enterobacterales; family Yersiniaceae; genus Serratia; species Serratia sp. ASV30. Next base: position 69 of record NZ_JAELTL010000272.1, read on the forward strand.
CTGAGACTCTGCTTCTGCTCCTCACTCAGTTTAGCAATTTTTTCCGGCGTGTCTGCACCTGTCTCTTATACACATCTCCGAGCCCACGAGACAGGAGGTATCATCGCGTATGCCGTCTTCGGCTTGAAAAGGGGGGGGGGGGGGGGGGGGGGGGGGGGGGGGGGGGGGGGGGGGGGGGGGGGGGGGGGGGGGGGGGGGGGGGGGGGGGGGGGGGGGGGGGGGGGGGGGGGGGG
>NZ_JAELTL010000273.1:0-301 GCF_016428815.1 Serratia sp. ASV30
TATGGCTTGAGTGCCGCCAACTGGGGACGCTTTATGGTGACGATCTACCGCCGCTGGCGTGGCCAGGGCCATCTCGGCCAGGTTTTTATCATGAATATTGAGCACGTTTACGCGCAGTATTTCACCCTGTCTCTTATACACATCTCCGAGCCCACGAGACAGGAGGTATCATCGCGTATGCCGTCGTCTGCGTGAAAAGGGGGGGGGGGGGGGGGGGGGGGGGGGGGGGGGGGGGGGGGGGGGGGGGGGGGGGGGGGGGGGGGGGGGGGGGGGGGGGGGGGGGGGGGGGGGGGGGGGGGGG
>NZ_JAELTL010000274.1:0-300 GCF_016428815.1 Serratia sp. ASV30
CCATAATAGCGTTCCTCGCTTTCCCCTCCGTTGCGGCTGTACAACCCATATTCAAAAATGGTGCGTAGCTTGTTCTTCAGGATTGACAGGGTTTCCTGCGGCGGCACGTTGCTGTTGCGCAGGTTCTGTCTCTTATACACATCTCCGAGCCCACGAGACAGGAGGTATCATCTCGTATGCCGTCGTCTGCTTGAAAAAGGGGGGGGGGGGGGGGGGGGGGGGGGGGGGGGGGGGGGGGGGGGGGGGGGGGGGGGGGGGGGGGGGGGGGGGGGGGGGGGGGGGGGGGGGGGGGGGGGGGGG
>NZ_JAELTL010000275.1:0-291 GCF_016428815.1 Serratia sp. ASV30
CCGCGCTGCCGCTCAGGGTCGGGGTATTGTCGTTGGTGACATCCCCTTTCTGCAATGGACCCACATGCGGCTCGACGTTGTCCACCACGCTGGTGATTGCCGGCACGCCTGGAATGCTGTCTCTTATACACATCTCCGAGCCCACGAGACAGGAGGTATCATCTCGGATGCCGTCTTCTGCTTGAAAAGGGGGGGGGGGGGGGGGGGGGGGGGGGGGGGGGGGGGGGGGGGGGGGGGGGGGGGGGGGGGGGGGGGGGGGGGGGGGGGGGGGGGGGGGGGGGGGGGGGGGGG
>NZ_JAELTL010000276.1:0-288 GCF_016428815.1 Serratia sp. ASV30
GGTCCCCTCTTCCACAGGGAGAGGGAGGTGGTGCGGGGCTGTGTTTAGGTACAAGAGTCATTCTGTTGCATGGAATAGGCAGGGTAAAGTAGTCAATTTGTGGCAAGTACGACGCCTTGCGAATTTATGGTTGAGCGCAGTTGTTAAGATGTGGCACGTTAGGTCCCCTCTTCCACAGGGAGAGGGAGGTGGTGCGGGGCTGTGTTTAGGTACAAGAGTCATTCTGTTGCATGGTATAGGCAGGGTAAAGTAGTCAATTTGTGGCAAGTACGACGCCTTGCGAATTTA
>NZ_JAELTL010000277.1:0-278 GCF_016428815.1 Serratia sp. ASV30
CGGATCGTCCGTCGCACTGCCGCTGACCATGTTCTGCAACTGTACGCTGCCCACATCGTCCGCCGCCGAGTCGATAAACGGAACCGTTGGTTGCACCGTGTCAACCGTGAACATCCAGCTGTTGCTGCTGCTCGAGTTACCGGCCGGATCGACCGCCGTGGCGCTCAGGCTGTGTGCGCCCTGGCCCAGATCGGTGGTTGGCGTGAAGCTCCAGGTACCATCGCCTTTCGCCGTGGTGCTGCCCAGCACGTTACTGCCGTCAAGGACCGTGACGAGAC
>NZ_JAELTL010000278.1:0-277 GCF_016428815.1 Serratia sp. ASV30
ACGCCGTAGCGCCGATGGTAGTGTGGGGTCTCCCCATGCGAGAGTAGGACACTGCCAGGCATCAATTAAGTAGAAAGCCTCATGCGAAAGCATGGGGCTTTTTGCTATGGGTCAAAAACAGAAAATGTCAGTGAAAGCCCCTCACCCCAGCCCTTATGTCTTGATCTTCTCCGCCTTAGCGGAGAAGATCCCCGACAGATCATCGGGAGATAGCCGGTGAGCTCCCCCTAGCCCTTGTGCCTCTGAGCCCGCGGGAGAGATTGTGCCCCGGCTGTCT
>NZ_JAELTL010000279.1:0-264 GCF_016428815.1 Serratia sp. ASV30
CTTTCCAGAGATGGATTGGTGCCTTCGGGAACTGTGAGACAGGTGCTGCATGGCTGTCGTCAGCTCGTGTTGTGAAATGTTGGGTTAAGTCCCGCAACGAGCGCAACCCTTATCCTTTGTTGCCAGCACGTCATGGTGGGAACTCAAAGGAGACTGCCGGTGATAAACCGGAGGAAGGTGGGGATGACGTCAAGTCATCATGGCCCTTACGAGTAGGGCTACACACGTGCTACAATGGCATATACAAAGAGAAGCGAACTCGCG
>NZ_JAELTL010000038.1:0-54595 GCF_016428815.1 Serratia sp. ASV30
CCCCCCCCCCCCCCCCCCCCCCCCCCCCCCCCCCCCCCCCCCCCCCCCCCCCCTTTTTAGATGTGTATAAGAGACAGTGATAATACCCCGAAAAGAGTGATTAATACCTACCTGTTGGGGTGCATTAGCGGGAAGATACCGAGGGTGTTTCGTGTTTCACGCTGGAATGACAAGGCGTATATGATTGGAAATATGCACTCTCCCATCATGGTGTGCTCACGGACGGATGATTGAGGGAGCCAGTCTAAGGCCTGTATCGCAGGCCTTAGGCCGTGGTCGAAGAAATTTTTACTTCGATCTTCTGATCTTGGCAACGCTGGGATTAATTCATCTACTGATGGCTGTACGGGGTCATCTCTCGCCCGGCCAGGAAAGTAAATATAGAATAATCAGAGCAATATGTAATAATTTTGTGCCGCCGAGAGGCGGTTTTTTTGCCGGCGCCTCCTTTCAAGCTGATAGCCGCATTTTATTTGGCGTTAATCACTCCTTTGCTGCCTGCATCATTATCCACCCAGACATCTTCCCCCTTGAGGCGGCGGTCGCCTTGAATGGTATAAGTGACGTGACCGTTCCTGAACACCAGCGCGCCATCAGATTTCTTTGCTTTGACCTGCTTACCGTTGACCAAGACATGATCCTTGGCATCGATACTGATTGTCGCTACCGTGGCACCCGTCAGTGGGAATGTGGCAACCCACTCACCGGTATATGGGCTGGCACTGGTGTCAGCAGCGGGAGCGGCTCCAAAACCGGCCTTGGCATTCTCGGCCTTGGTTTTGTGAATGTCACAGCCTTGGGCCTCGGTCACTTGGGTGCAGCCAGAACGCTCAAGCTGCTGGGCAAATTTTGCGTTGATGGCGTGGGCTGGGGCGATGCCAAGTAGGGTAAGTGTCAGCATAAGAGCTGCATTTTTTGACATTGTAGTTCCTCCTAAAATGAGCCGAGCCAATGCCACTGAAAAGGACTGGGTATTTCGGTGGCTGAGGCGTATATCTAAATCTAGCATTCGTTAGCCCTTACGCGATTCGACAAGTAGCGAGGCATTTTCTCAATCGATGGTCGAATTCAATAACGTAGCGCTATGATTTCTCTATCGTCGATTTATAAATTGAATGGATTCAGCCCGATTTTGTTGCTCGCGGCAACTGGTAAGCTACAAAACTCGGCTATTCAATCAGGAGATGACGATGGAATTTGAAATTGAGATTATTAATCCGGCGAAACACCCAGAACTAGCGGCCCAGCAGGTGGTGATCGAGTTGATCCGCGCTGGGAAAATTGACAACTCCTTTAATGGCGCCAAAGCGTTAAATACTTACCAAAATCTGGTGGAAAAATATAAAGCATTAGCTGCACAGCCCGGTGCTGTTCAGGCTAAGGACAACGCTATAGAGCCCCCTGCCTCGGAGGTTAAGATGGTTACAACACCAAGTAAACCTGCTGTGGTTGCGGCCAAAGCAAAAAGCAATGTTGCCAAGCCCTCCGCAGAGGCAAAAGCGAGAACCAAGGTATCGGCGCCAGCGGTTAAAGAGTCAACCGTTGCTGCAGAAGTCGTCGCCAAGCCAAAGAAAGCCAAACCAAATCCGACTACTGCCAAGAAAAAATAATCCTTCTATGCTCGCGCAACTTACTCAAGATTGGGCGCAGCAGCGCCCCTACGTCTTGAGTCGGTTGGATCAAACGACTATTTCGTAGAGACTATGCTGATACCTTCTGCCGGTAGCGGCAGCGCCGTTTTATAGCGCACCTGCTTGAGGGCAAAGCTGGAGCGGATGTTGGCTACGCCCGGGATCTTGGTCAGATGATCCAGAATAAAACGCTCTAGCGCGCGAATATCGGGTACCAATACCCGCAACAGATAATCGGCATCGCCCGTCATCAGGTAACACTCCATCACTTCTGGGCGCTGATCAATGGCCTGTTCAAAGTTGCTGAGTGCACCTTCAACCTGCTTTTCCAAACTCACCTGAATAAATACGTTCACATGGAGCCCAAGCACAGCCGGTTCCAGCAAGGTCACTTGCCCCCTGATGATGCCCAACTCTTCCATGGCTTTTACACGGTTGAAGCAGGGAGTTGGGGACAGATTGACCGAGCGGGCAAGCTCCGCATTGGTGATCCGCGAGTTCGTCTGCATCGAGTTCAGAATGGCGACGTCTGTGCGATCAAGCTTCTTCATATGAGAAAATTTACCCTTAAAATGTGATTTATGAGGTTAAAGTGACTCATAAAAGCCGATTGTATGAACATAATAAGAGAAAGTTTCCCCGGTTATCCAGATAAAATTAGCATATTGAATGAATGGATGAGAAACCGCTGTGGATACTGAGGGTAAATACTTAACCGGCTCGCCAAACGTGTCGAGCTACGCGCCCGATAGCGTGAAAATTAAAGGCGTCCTGCTGTTGGTTGGGGCCATTGTGATTTGGGGGGCGAACTGGCCGGTGATGAAGGCTGGGCTTTCTCATATGACGCCGATTTGGCTTTCTACTGCCCGATTTGTCAGTGGCGCGCTGTGCCTGTTTGCTCTGCAGATATTGACCAAGAAGCTGCGATTCCCGCCACGCAAGGATTGGCCGTTGGTGGTGAGCGTAGGGCTGTTGCAAATGCTGACATTTACCGTGCTCGGTGCCTTTGCCATGACCGAAGTGCCTGCTGGCCGATCCGCTATCCTAGCCTACACCACGCCGCTCTGGGTCACGCCTATCGCAGTGTTGTTTTTCCGTCAGTCGCTTTCACGTCGGCAATTGATGGGCTCGTTACTCGGTGGTGTAGGGGTCATTGTGTTGTTCAACCCGTTCACGTTTAACTGGGGCGATAAGGTTCTCATCGTAGCGAACCTGATGTTGCTTACGGCCTCTTTTGCCTGGGCTATGTGCATATTGCACCTGCGTTATCATAAAGGGGTGTGCAGCGCGTATGAGCTGGCTCCCTGGCAGATGCTGCTGGCCAGCGTGCCGTTGGCGTTGATGGCTCGGGTTTTCGAAGGGCCGTATACCGGCGATGGTTCTACATCGTTAATCGAAATACTGCTGTTTATGGGGCCGCTGGCGACCGCGTTCTGCTTTGTTGCGGTGAATGCCGCCAGCATGTGGTTGTCGAGCACCAGCATGTCGACGGCGATGCTTGGGGTGCCGGTAATAGGCTTACTGATGTCCGTTATCTTCCTGGGGGAGCAATTGACTCTCACGCTGGGTATTGGCCTGCTGGTCATCATGTCGGGTATTTTTATTGTGACGGTAAAGCCATCGGCAAGTGGCATCAAGACTCCGTAGCGTTATCAGTCTGGCCAAGTTACCTTGGCCTGCTTACATCTGTGAGTTGGGCTTGTTCTAATCATTTCTCGCCAACCTTTCTCTGCTGGGCCGAAAGGGCTACCAACATCAATCCCGTAATCAATGAGATACCAATGATTAATTTCCAGGCATCCGGGTAACCATAGCTTTGTATATACGCCCCCATCAAGATATACGTGGGCATTAAGCCAAGGCTCCGAATGGTGGTGATTATCCCGCTGATGCGCCCACGATGGCTGCGTGGAGAGTTATTGGCTAAATAAATCCCCTCCTTGGTGACGAGCAAGATCTCGCCGATGGTAAGGAAAAACCAGGCAATAAACTGCATGGCAACCAGAGGGGATAGCAGGGTAATGCCATATCCCAATGCTAACGCAAACGCGGAAATGGCCAGACTTTTAATGTCGCAGATGTTGATGGTCATTCTGATAATCAACGGTGTCATCACCACCACCAAAATGCTGGCGAAAGTCATTAACTGGCCAAACAAGACCGGCCCTTGTTGGCCAAAAATATGGCTAAGGTAGAGCGGGGTAGTCATGGTCATTTGGTTTAATGAAAACCACAGCAGCATACATAACACGCCGAATACCAGCAACCGAGGCCTTTGCTTGAACACCTGCCATACAGAAGCCTCTGTGGCTTTTTCCAGTTCGGTGTGTTCCCGATCGTTTGTTGCCCGATTGTCGGCGGGATTAGCGACATAGAATAAAACGATGACTACGCCTATCAGGCCAGCGAGACCATTGCCCCAAAAAATCCAGGCCGTGTAGTTCCAGAAAAGGTAGCCAGCCAGAACCGGACCAACCCCAGAGCCCAGATTGTAGGCAAGATAGCTTAACGACATCACCGCATTGCGATTGGCAGGGGTAGATAGATCGGCGACAAGGGCATTACTTGCCGGGAGGGCTACACCAAAAAAGAAGTAGCTGACAAAAAGCAACGCGGGTAGCAGGCTGTGCCAATCGGTAAAGAAACCACTCACGACCAAGATTATCGAACCGATGATCTCTCCCCAAATCATCATGTTCTTATGGCCGAAACTATCGGACATCTTGCCGCCGACCAGATTCCCCAAAAGATAGAATGCGGTGACTCCCATCGCCAGGCCGCCTGCCATGGTTGTTGAATAGCCTAACTTTTGCGTTAGCAGCAGTACCATGAACGGTATGATGAAATTGCCAAGACCAAGAACAAATCTGGCTAAGGCAATAAAATAGACGTCGTTTGGTAACCCTTGGTACATGGCGACGGGATTGAAAAGTCGGGCGGGCAAGGGCACCCCCTTAATCATTACTGTTGAAGTTAGGGGCGCAAAGCAATGAGGTATCCGAACCTGATAACTGCGGCCTTCCTGAAAAGTCATGGCAAGTTAGCATGTTCGAGGGGGGAAGCAAACAGAGCGAGGCGGCTGGCAAAGTCTTGACCGGCTTCATGCTGCCCCCATTGAGAGTAATAAAAAGGCCAGAGTCGTTACGCTAACGAGCTCTGGCCTGTTTGTTCACCGGGGAGAATTAATCCAGTTTTGGATGCTGGTCGATCAGCGTTTGCTTTTTCTTCTCCAAATCGGCGATTTGCTGGCTGATATCTTCGACTTTCTGCTCGATATTATCGTAAGTTTCCTGCAGCAGCTCTTTGGCTTCTGAGCGGTCAGAGGCGGCTGGAGCAGCACCGCGCAGCGGCTTGTTGGCCGTTTCTTTCATATACAGACCGGTAACCAGACCAATCGCTGCCACCACCATCAGATAATAGGCTGGCATATACAGGTTACCGGTGCTTTCGACCAGCCATGCGGCCAGCGTTGGCGTGACGCCCGCAATCAGTACCGAGATATTGAATGAAATCGCCAGCGCGCTGTAACGGATGTGGGTTGGGAACATCGCAGGCAGAATGGAGGCCATCACCCCGATAAAGGAGTTGAGCAACACGGCCAGTATCAAGAGGCCAACAAAAATCAGGCCGATAACGTTACTGTTGATCAAGATAAAGCTAGGGATGGCCAGCAACAGCAGACCGACGCTACCGCCAATGATGAAAGGTCTACGGCCAATGCGGTCGCTGGTCATGCCGACCAATGGCTGGACGAACAACATACCTAGCATGATGGCAATGATAATCAGCACGCCGTGGTCTTCGGAATAGTGCAGGTTATGCGACAGGTAGCTTGGCATGTAGGTCAGCAGCATGTAGTAGGTCACGTTGGTCGAGATCACGATACCTACGCACACCAGCAGGCTTCTCCAGTGCTTGGTGGCGATCTCTTTGAACGAAGTTTTCGGCGGGTTCTCAATTGCCGCACGGTCGTTCTGTTCCATTTTGTCCATATGCTGCTGGAATGCCGGCGTTTCTTCCAAGGCGTGGCGCAAATACAGGCCAATCACACCCAGTGGTGCTGCCAGGAAGAACGGAATACGCCAGCCCCAGTCGAGGAAGTTGGCCTCACCCACGATGCTGGAGATAAGTACCACCACACCCGCTCCTAATACGAAGCCGGCGATGGAGCCAAAGTCGAGCCAACTGCCCATAAATCCGCGTTTACGGTCTGGTGAATACTCGGCTACAAAAATGGCTGCGCCAGAATACTCCCCGCCGACGGAGAAGCCCTGTGCCAGTTTGGCCAGCAACAGCAGAATAGGGGCCCAGATGCCAATCGAGGCGTGGGACGGGATCAGGCCGATACAGAAGGTACTGATCGCCATAATAATGATGGTGATGGATAACACTTTCTGGCGGCCGAATTTATCGCCCATGGCACCGAAGAAGACGCCGCCCAAAGGACGTACCAGGAAAGGAACCGAGAAGGTGGCCAGAGCGGCAATCATCTGCACGCCGGGCGTGGCGCCAGGGAAGAACACCTGGCCTAGTGCGTAGGCGACAAAGCCGTAAACACCGAAGTCAAACCATTCCATGGCGTTGCCTAACGCGGCGGCGGTAATGGCTTTCTTTAACTTGCTGTCATCAATAATCGTGATGTCATTAATCTGTAGTGGTTTATGCTTTTTTTTTCTTAGCTTCATAAATCATCCCATGCAAAATTGATCGTAGGCGAGTTCGTCGGCCCGCTCATTTTTATTGGTCAAGATATCAGTCAGGCTAATGTCACCTCTGTTTTGCAGATCGTCCTCGTGGTTTTTTTCTGAGAGTCTCATCACAATAAATAGGGTTTTAAACAAAAAATGTCATCCTCAGGATTAGTTTTTCTTGTCATATAGCTTAGCGTTATCTGGAGTTTGAATCAAACCGAGTAAAAAATGTTATGTTTTTCAGTGGCTTTTACGGCAGGATTATCTGAGGGATGGGCCAGTTTTCATCAATAAAGGGTGTTAAAACGTGTTCAGTATGTCTCCGAACACCTGTCTACACTGTCCCCGAACAGTACAGGAATGATACAGGGTTAAGGCCCCCTCACGAATGCAAAATCAGGGGGCGGTGCTGCTAGTAGTTCGTCCGGTTAAGGCTTGCCGTCATAGCCATCCCAGTAAGTGGCGATAGCATTTTCGAGCAGGATCTCACGCTGTTTTTTCGGCGAGTCAGCCGTATAGGATTGATTAAACATCGTCGCCTTTTGCTCCGACTCAGGTAAAAAATCAGGGCTGCGGAACCCATTTACCCTTTGCTGTGCCTGTTCGCGGGTCAGCCCATCCTGGCGATCTTTTTTGCCTATCTGATAAAACTGCTCAAAGAATGGGATGGCGGCTTTCGTCGATTTTGAGATATCGGTGCGTGTATCGGGGCCGAAATGTGCCTCCGCCAACTGGAAGGTGGCATGGCGGGCGTGTCTTTCAACGCTGTTTTGTGAGGTGGTGCAAGCGCAGAGCAATAACGTGGCTAACAACGGGATCGAGCGGTAATGTTTCGATAACATGTGAAGCTCCTTGTTATAGGTATTGAAGGTTCCAGAGGATGTCCCGCTATTCTATCCCAGTAGCAACATATTGAAACCCATCTTGATAGTGCAACCCTTGCTACACTTATTACAGGCAGCGTTGCCTGGTGAGTGGAGGTGGATATGTCTGATACCGAACTGCTTCAAGTGCTTTTGCAGCGTATAGAGGCATTGGAAGCCCGTGAACAGGCACTCACTGCGGCCTCCAATGCCTACCAGGCAATCATCACCACCCTATTAGGTAATATGGATAAAACAGCGTGCGACAAGGTGATCTCAATGATCGATCAGGCACATGAAATCGCCTATGTACGAGCTGCACATCGCTGTGACGAACCGCAGAAACGTAAAATCAAGCAGGCGGATGATGTGGCACAGCGTATGTTTATGGTCGCACAGGGGCAGGGAAGGACATCACAGTCACGCTGATCCTATAACAGTTTGCGGCGAATAATGCAGGAATTGATCTACCTCAATAAACTGTCATTGTGATAGCTTGGGCTGAGATTGGTGATAGTCACGATGCGCTGAGGCATTAAGGTATAGCGATGGATACGATTAAGAACATCCTGGTTACAGAGATAGAGCAGATTAACCGGCGGGAAGGGCGTGACGGCAAGCCGCGTTTCAACAGCGAGTTTGCGCGTACCCACCGTTGGCTGTGTTTTGCCATGTTCGCTGGCTATTTTGCGGTGATCGCGGTGATGTATCCGGTGCCCTATATGGGGCTGTATTCGTTCCTGGGTTTTACTGCCTTTGTGCTGTTTATGTTTGCCATGCTGCTGATTGAAATCAAACCGGTTTACCGTTTTGAGGACATCGGCGTGCTGGATCTGCGAGTTTGTTACAATGGGGAATGGTACTTTACGCGCGCGCTGTCGCCGCATGCCATCCAGGCACTGTTGAACGAACCTACGGTGAGCCCGGTGTTGAAAACCCGTATGCAGGAAATCATCGCCAACAAGGGCGAGATTGATTTCTATGACGTTTACGATCTGGCCTATGCCAAAAGGTTATCCACCCCGTCAGCACCGCAGGCCGTGCTGAGCTGAATAGGTTGCGCGGGTGTCGATGTTGGTTATAATAGTTGTCGGTTATGAGACTATTCTTAGGAAATAGCGATGAGTGATGATATTTTTGATTTTGACATTGATGATGAATTAGCCAAAGCGGAAAAAAACGCGGCGCAGAAGGCCAGGGAAGTTCCTGAAATTCTTGAGGATGAAGAAGACTGCGAAGGCTGCAAAATCTGATTGAATTGCCAAAAAAACCGCTGCGGCGGTTTTTTTATGCCCACCCGCCAGACATTGCCTCAATCCAGCACAAAACCCCAGATCAACAGCCCAGCCACGGTAACGAGGCATAGTGCAGACACGGTCAGCAGCACTTTTCCCAGTAAATCTTTCTCTTGTTGTTTTTGCATCAGGTTACATCATCCAAGTAGTATTCGATGGACCAAATCGGCGATACCCAAATCCAGTAAGGCAACGCTAAAAGCGATGACGGTCAAGGCTGAAAAGAACTTCGCTTTGCTGCTCAAGATCTTATCCGACGGTTGATGTGCCGCAAACGGCCCACCTCAGCGTTGAGGTGGGCATTAATGACAGTCATTAAGAGTTTTCCGGGCCGGATTAGTTCCCGCAACGGCATGGTTAATGGCGTTCAACGGGTTAATCGGTAACGATCTTGACGCCTATTTTGCTGATTTGATTAGCATCCATCTCCGCGATAGTCCAGGTTAAACCATCCCATTCCACCTGATCCCCCACCACGGCTTCTCCCCCGATTAACCGGGTGACGAACTGGCCGAGCGTTTGCTGATCGTCCACGCCCTCTTGCAGATTCAGGCCGTAAACCTGAGAAATATCACTCAGGCGCGCATCGGATTGCAGAATGAAATCACCGAAGAACCGCTCATCCAGCGTAACCGTAGGTGCCTGGCTGAACAGTTTACCCAACGCAGGCAAATCGTGTTCATGGCCAATAACGCACAGGGTATCGCCTGCCAGCAAGCGGGTGCTGCCACTCGGGTGTAACAGTTCTTTGCCACGGAACAGCGCGGCAATGTGCGTTCCCGGCGGCATCTTGAGTTCGCGCAGCGCTGCGCCGACGCACCAGTTTTCAGCGCTTAGCTGATAGACAAACTGCTCCCATTGGTTTTCCTGGTGAACATCCAGCCCCACGCGCGAGATCGGAGCTAATGCTGGTGGCACCACCACCTTGGCCTTTTTGGCGGCAAAGGACAGCGAAGTACCCTGCAACAGCAGTGAAACCAACACCACAAAGAACGCGACGTTAAAGAACAGATTGGCATTGGGTAGCCCGGCCATCATCGGGAATACCGCCAGGATCACCGGCACCGCGCCGCGCAACCCCACCCAGGAGATAAACATCCGTTCGCGCAGGTTGAAGTTGCGAAACGGCAGCAGGCCGATAAACACCGAAATCGGGCGGGCAAACAGGATCATCCACAGCGAGAGCAGCAGGGCAGGGATGGCGATAGGCAACAGGTCGTGCGGGTTAAGCAACAGCCCTAGCACCAGGAACATGCCGATTTGGCTCAGCCAAGCCAGACCGTCGAAGGTTTGCACAATGCCATGGTAGTTACGGATTGGACGGTTACCCAGCAGCAGGCCGCACAGATAGACCGCCAGAATGCCGCTGCCATCCAGAGCGGTAGTCAGGGCAAAGATCAAGATGCCGCCGCTCACCGCCAGCAGCGGATACAACCCTTCCGCCAGCTTGATGTGGTTGATCAGCGTGATCAGCAACCAGCCTCCGCCCAGACCAATCACGATGCCCATACCAAACTGCTGCAAGAGATGGACGATGAACATCCAGCTCAGCGAGGTTTCGCCAGCGGAAATCATGGCAATCAGGGTGATGGTTAAAAACACCGCCATCGGATCGTTGCTGCCGGACTCAATTTCCAGCGTCGCGCTGACACGCTCGTTCAGCCCTTTGCCACCCAGCAGTGAAAACACCGCGGCCGCATCGGTCGATCCAATAATGGCACCGATCAGCAGCCCCTGGATCAAATCGAGGTTAAACAGCCAAGCGGCGGCCAGGCCCGTCAGTCCGGCGGTGATCAGTACGCCGAGGGTGGCCAGTGACAATGCTGGCCACAACGCGACACGAAAGGAGCTGACGCGGGTACGCATACCGCCGTCGAGCAGGATCACTGCCAGAGCCAGGTTACTGACCAGATAGGCGGCGGGATAGTTATCAAAGGCGATACCACCAGGGCCGTCAACACCGGCCAGCATGCCTATCGCCAGGAAGATCACCAGAATGGGAATACCCAGGCGTGAAGAGAAAGAACTGAGCAGAATACTTGCTCCCACCAACACGGCACCGATGATGAACAAGCTATTGATCGTGCTGGCATCCAAAATAATGTTCTCCTGCGAGTTGAGCTGAAAGGGGGCGCCAAAGCAAAGACACCGGGTCATAATAGCCTGTTTTTCCTGTGCAACGCCAAGGCTGATTGCCAAAAAATGATGTCATTATGGCTACTTGCCGCAAAATGTGATGAAAAGAGAGGTGAAATGTGGGTCTTGCGGCTTTTGTGCCTATTTATCAGATCATTGAGGACGGTAGCAAACAGGTTATTGATGAAAAACCATTAACCCCCCAGCAGGAGGCTTAATGGTTTGCAGGCGGGGGGTTAGTGATCGAGTGATTGCAGGGCACGCTTGATTAATTCTGCTGCCAGTTTCCTTTCGGCCTCGGAGATCCCGTCCAGGTTGAGGCTGGAAAGTTCGGTTACCAATACGCTACGATCTTTGCCGCTGATGGAGGAATCCAGTGCGGACAGCAGTCTACCCAAGATTTTCAGTAGTGTGGCGTTTTCTGCTACGGTTTCGGTTGCCGCGGTTGGTTTATCGGTCATTAAAAATCCTCTCTGTCGTGACGGAAGGGAAATGTTACCGGCGCACGCGATGGTGATGCGCCATCCCTTAGGGTTCGTGAGCCCAATCGCTACCGTAAGGCAGGGATGTGGATTTTTTCTTATGCACTGTAGTTATAACAACTCACCGCAATATGCTCCAGCACAACTTTGCATCAACGGCTCGCGATAGGTTGAGCAATAGGTGCGCTGAACACCGATCAATTATAGCTAAGCGGGCGCAGCATGCGGCGCTCCTGCGAAAGGGCCACAGTGAGGAATGTCATGTTTGCAGGGCGCTGCAAGCAACGCCTTTACAACAGAGGCTAGGCTTTGCCAGAGAACAGAAAGCGTAACAGCGGGATACGCTTGTGCAGCTCATATAACAGAAAGGCGCAGGCAAAGACGAACACCAGACCCAGCAGGAAACCCAGCAGATTATTATCGATTAGCGGAGTCATGAAGGCCCCGTATATCAGCGTCAGCGGATGGTGAACCAGATAGATAAACAGTGAAGCGTTGACCAGATAGGTAATGCGAGGCGAATGGAAATCGAGCAGCGCATGGCCAAATGCGAACACCACGTTGGCCATCAGAACCCCGAGCACGGCTTTGATCATGATTTCCAGTTCAAACCCGAAGCTGCTGTGCGCCAACAGTTTCTGGTTGAGCATGTAGGCCACGAACAGTAGCAGCGAGCCCAGTACGGCTGGCCATGAGGGCTTGAGGAACACCGCTTTCAGCCATGGATACTTGAAGGCATAGGCACCCGCAATGAAGAACGGCAGGTAGAACAGGGTTTCCATCACCACGAAGTTGAACAGCCCATTAGACAGTAAATGCGGGGCGGTGATTAAAATAATGCGATGAAACACGCAGTATATAAAGGCATACAATAAAAACCACAATGAGATATTGCTGAGATTGGTCATCTTATTTATTGGCTGCGGTGCCATCGGCGTTTTTATCGCTTTAATTTTTTTAAACAGATAAAAACAGGCGCAGGTCAATAAGCATAAGGTTAATAAAAACCACAGATGGGAGACCAACTCCCAAACCGCCACGTTTATTTTTTGATAGGGGGTAAAATCATCCCAGCCGGTTAATTTATCGGTGTAGTTCTTGAGTAAAAAAAACTGTGGCAGGGTAATCAATGGGATAGAGCTCAATAGCGGGATGGCAACCCGCTCCAGGCGTACCTTCAACCAGCGATGGCTGTCATAGCGTTCATACAGCATGTAGGAGAAGTAGCCGGAGATAATGAAGAACACCTGCATGCGAAAGGCGTGAATAAAGTCGTTCAGCACCGTCAGCGAAAACGACGGGGTCGCGCTGTTTACCGCCCACGAGTGGCTGGAGTAAATCAGAGAAAGATGAAAAGGAATGCCCAGCAGCATCAAATAGGCCCGGATCGAATCCAGGAAAAACTCGCGCTGGTTAGTGCTGTCAGTCATAGGTTACCGCTGGTGGTTGCATCTGGGGGAGTGTAAACCCGCTTAATAAGTCGGCAATGGGCTAATCGCAAACCTAAACCCTACTATAGCGACCGACATTTTTCCATAGCGTCTTGGAGCCCGGCTTGCTACGCTGCACAACTGCTTAAACTCTAAGCCGTAAACATCAACTCACGTTTATCATGTTGTCGGCGAGCTGAATAATCCATTAATATGGATTTTGAATATTTTGAGCACACGAATAGGGGGGGATGTGCTAGTAAATCTATTATCAAAAAAACCACGCGCCACGAGCGTACGTTGGTTAGGTGCTACCGTTTTGTGCACGTTGTTGAGTTCGCAGGCTTGGGCTTTTTCTATCGACGATGTGGCCAAACAGGCGCAGGATCTGGCAGGAAAAGGCTTTGAAGCCCCGAAGAGCAACCTTCCTTCCCAGTTCCGTGAACTGAAGTTCGCGGACTATCAACAGATCCAGTTCAATCACGACAAAGCCGTGTGGAGTAAGCTGAAAACCCCTTTCAAGCTTGAGTTCTACCATCAAGGGATGTACTTCGACACGCCGGTCATCATCAACGAGGTCACGGCCACCGCCGTCAAAGAGATCAAATACAGCCCGGACTTTTTCGACTTTGGTTCCGTCAAGCACGATCCCGATTCGGTGAAGAAACTCGGTTTCGCCGGGTTTAAAGTGCTCTATCCGGTCAACAGTGCGGATAAGAACGACGAAATCATGAGTATGCTGGGCGCGAGCTATTTCCGCGTAGTGGGTAAAGGGCAGGTTTATGGGCTTTCTGCTCGTGGGCTGGCTATCGATACCGCCTTGCCATCTGGCGAAGAGTTCCCGCGTTTTCGCGAGTTCTGGATCGAACGTCCCAAGCAGGGCGACAAGCATCTGGTGATTTATGCCTTGCTGGATTCTCCACGTGCTACCGGCGCTTACCGTTTTGTGGTTTACCCCGGCCGCGATACCACGGTAGATGTCCAATCCAAAGTGTTCCTGCGCGACAAAGTGGGCAAGTTGGGTATGGCACCGTTAACCAGCATGTTCCTGTTCGGGCCGAGCCAGCCTTCGCCAACGCTGAACTACCGTCCGGCGCTGCATGACTCCAACGGTCTGTCGATCCATGCCGGTAACGGCGAGTGGATCTGGCGTCCTCTGAACAATCCTAAGCACCTGTCGGTCAGCACTTACAGCATCGAAAACCCGAAAGGTTTTGGTCTGTTACAGCGTGGCCGCGATTTCCGCGATTATCAGGATCTGGACGATCGTTACGATCTGCGTCCAAGCGCCTGGGTTGAACCGCGCGGCGATTGGGGCAAGGGCAAGGTTGAGCTGGTAGAGATCCCAACCGCGGATGAAACCAACGATAACATCGTGGCGTTCTGGACGCCGGACGTATTGCCTGATGCAAAAACGCCGTTGGCATTGAACTACCGCCTGTACTTCACCCGCGACGAAGAGAAACTGCATTCACAGGATATCGGCTACGTGGGTAAAACCATGCGTTCAACCGGTGATGTGAAGCAGTCAAACCTGATCCGCGAGCCGGACGGCAGCGTGGCGTTCCTGGTTGACTTCGTCGGCCCGGCATTGAAAGCGCTGGATGCCAATACGCCGGTAGCTTCTCAGATCAGCATTGGTGACAACGGCGAAATGGTGGAAAACAGCGTTCGCTACAATCCGGTCACCAAAGGTTGGCGTTTGACGGTGCGTTTGAAAGTGAAAGACGACAAACAACCGGTAGAAATGCGTGCTGCGTTGGTCAACGGTGACAAGACCTTGACGGAAACCTGGAGCTATCAGCTACCTGCCAATGAATAAGTCTACTGAAACTGCCCAGGAATATCTTGCGGCAATGCCCCTGACCGATGAGCGGTCAGGGGTGCTCAAACAACAAGTAATGGCAGGCGATACACCGGCACTGGAGGCTTTACATCGTCAGATGGGAACCTCTGATGCCAATGTTGCGTCTCTGTCTGCAGATGACATCGCCCTGGCCTCGGTCAAGGCGCGTATAAGCCAGGCTTGGCCGGATGCCGTCGATGACGACGATTTTGATTGTGACCCGGAAGGGCGCACCATCCTGAAAGCCACGCCGCCGGTAAAACGTACTACCATGTTCCCCGAAGCCTGGCGCACCAACCCGGTGGGGCGTTTTTGGGATACTCTGCTGGGCCGTAAGACGCATAATCGTCATGCCAGCAAAGAAGAAGCCGAGGCGGAAAACCGCTGGCGTATTGTCGGTTCAATGCGCCGTTACGTGCTGTTAATCCTGATGCTGGTGCAAACCGGCATCGCCACCTGGTACATGAAAACCATCCTGCCTTATCAGGGCTGGGCGCTGATCGATCCTATCGCCATGTTGGATCAGGATCTGATGCAGTCGATGCTGCAAATATTACCTTATCTTTTGCAGACCGGTATTCTGATCCTGTTTGCCATTCTGTTCTGCTGGGTCTCAGCCGGTTTCTGGACGGCGCTGATGGGGTTCCTGCAACTGCTGATTGGCAAAGATAAATACAGCATCTCTTCGACTATCAAAGGCGACGAGCCGATCGATCCAGCGCACCGTACCGCGTTGATCATGCCGATCTGTAACGAAGACGTTGAACGGGTATTTGCCGGGTTGCGGGCAACCTACGAGTCGGTGAAGGCGACCGGTCAGCTTGAGCATTTCGATATCTATGTGCTTAGCGACAGTTACGATCCCGATATCTGCGTCGCTGAACAGAAGGCCTGGATGGAGCTGTGCCGCGATGTTGAGGGGCATGGACGTATCTTCTACCGCCGTCGCCGCCGTCGTGTGAAACGTAAAAGTGGCAACATCGACGACTTCTGCCGTCGTTGGGGCGGTGAGTACAGCTACATGGTGATCCTGGATGCGGACAGCGTGATGAGCGGCGAGTGCCTCACCGGCCTGGTGCGCTTGATGGAAGCTAACCCGAACGCCGGTATCATCCAGTCTGCGCCAAAAGCCTCGGGTATGGATACGTTGTATGCCCGTGTGCAGCAGTTCGCCACGCGCCTTTATGGCCCGCTGTTCACCGCTGGTCTGCACTTCTGGCAGTTGGGCGAATCCCATTACTGGGGTCATAACGCCATCATCCGGGTGAAACCCTTTATCGAGCACTGTGCTTTAGCGCCGTTGCCGGGCGAGGGCTCGTTTGCCGGTTCCATCCTCTCCCATGACTTTGTGGAAGCCGCATTGATGCGTCGTGCTGGCTGGGGCGTGTGGATTGCCTACGATCTGCCGGGCAGTTATGAAGAGTTACCGCCTAACCTGTTGGACGAGCTGAAACGTGACCGCCGTTGGTGTCATGGTAACCTGATGAACTTCCGCCTGTTCCTGGTAAAAGGTATGCACCCGGTACACCGTGCGGTGTTCCTGACCGGGGTAATGTCCTACCTGTCGGCACCGTTGTGGTTTATGTTCCTGGCGCTGTCCACCGCGTTGCAGATAGTGCATACGCTGGTGGAACCGCAATACTTCCTGCAACCCCGGCAGTTGTTCCCGGTGTGGCCACAGTGGAAGCCAGAACTGGCTATTGCGCTGTTCTCCACCACCATGGTACTGCTGTTTTTACCGAAGTTGCTGAGCATCGTGCTGGTCTGGGCGAAAGGCTCGAAGCAGTATGGCGGGCCGATCCGGTTGCTGATTTCCATGCTGATGGAAGTGATGTTCTCAGTGCTGTTGGCGCCGGTGCGCATGCTGTTCCATACCGTGTTTGTGGTCAGCGCGTTCCTGGGCTGGGAAGTGGTGTGGAACTCGCCGCAGCGTGATGATGATGACACCCCTTGGGGCGAAGCCTTCAAGCGTCACGGTTCGCAAATGCTGCTGGGTCTGGTTTGGGGCGGCGGTATGGCATTGCTGGATCTGAACTTCCTGTGGTGGCTGTCACCGATCGTCTTCTCGCTGATCCTGTCACCGTTTGTTTCGGCGCTGTCGAGCCGCGCTACGCTCGGCCTCAAGAGCAAGCGAGCCAAGCTGTTCCTGATCCCGGAAGAGTACGATCCGCCGCGTGAACTGGTTGCCACAGACACCTATCTGCAACTTAATCGCCAGCGTGCCTTGCGCAACGGCTTTATGCATGCGGCGGTGGACCCGTCCTACAACGCCTTGGCTGCCGCGCTGGCAACGGCTCGTCACCATCTGCGTACCATTATCGATCGGGCGCGGGAAGAGCGGGTGAACGAGGCGCTGGAAGTCGGGCCAGAGAAGTTGGCAAAAGCCAAACGCCTTGAGCTGTTAAGCGATCCTGTGGCGTTGTCACGCCTGCATCAGCGTATTTGGCTGCTGCCGCAGGGCGAAGCCTGGCGCGAGCATTATCGGCAGTTACCGCATAATGAACTGGCTCACCCCGTCGGCCAACGCTGACGGTTAGCGTTAATTACAGGGGGAATGCGCGCTGCGTGTTCCCCTTTTTCGTTGCAATCTCAAAAAAGGCTTGGTTGTTGAAAATGGCTTCACTAGTCCGTCTGGCACTGTTGGCCGCTATGACGACGGCATTATCTGGCTGCGGTAGCATTATCAGCCGCACGGTACCTGGCGCAGGCCATGGGCACCAATATTATCCAGGGGTGCAGTGGGATTTGCGTGATACTCCCTGGCGCAGCGTTATGGTGATTGATGTACCGCTCTCGCTGGTGGTGGATACCTTTATGCTGCCGTTTGATGCGCAGCACGGGCCTTACGAATAGGTTTTAGCCTCTGGTTGCGAAGACCACCAACTGATAGCTTTGGCTGTTACAGTGGAAAGAGGTCAACGCCGTCATCCCCAGCCCAGCGACATGGGCGGTCAGCGAATGCGGGTTGTCTTCATTAACAAATAGCGCGCCAACGTCAAAATCCTGCTGAGTTCGCGCTTTCACCGCGGCAAACAACTGGCGTAGCAGGCCTTTTCCCCGCCATTCGGCACTCAGGCATACCGGGCCGTATAGAAATACCCGCTGTTGATCCAACGCCTGGTCTTGAAAGCGTTGCGTGGCCAACGTGTGCAGCATGGCATCCACGACCGGCGGTCGGGGTTGGGCGTTGGTTGGCATCAGGCAGACAAACCCAGCCAACTGCTCATCCTCAATGGCGATAAGAATACCCAGGCCGTTATTGATGCTTGCCAGCTGTTTTTCGTTCATCTGCGAGACGATAAAACCCTGTTGCCGCTGCTGGGCGTTGAGGTTCTCTGGGGTGTTTTGCGCCTGTAGAGCCAGAATTGCGGGATAATCACCGGGAACCGCTTGCCTGATGAGCATGATACCTGCCTGTGTTAAGAGGAGAATGTTGCAGCATGCAATGTGTAGCCAGGGTCGTCAAGGCGAGGGTGGGCAAACCAGGCGCCCACCCAACGGGCTCAACGTTCATCCCATTCGTCGGCAGCGCTCTGGCCTTCTTCGGTATCCAGCGGCGGATCGAGCTGAAAATCCCCTTCTTCCCACTCATGCAGCGTATTTTCGTTGATCCACTCGGCGCGGATCTCAATCTCGTCGTAGTCACCGTCAAAAATGGCCTGGGCGGCTGCGCCGCTGCGCATCGTCATGCATTCGACAGACTCGCCTTCTTCTTCGAAAAACTCGGCCTGCCACATCGTGTCGCCATCCAACATGATGTATTTTTGCAGGTTAAACTGTTGAGGTACCGGCGGCTCATCATCGCCGCCTTCCGCCGTTTCGATAAACTCTTCGCGAGCGGCTTCGATCGCTTCTTCCAGCGTGGCATACAGGCTCATGCTCATCTCCTTTTTCAATCATCTTGGGGGGACACCAGCATTAATTGTTGTCGCATCGCCGCAGGATGCAAATTTTTTGTTGTCCGTTTTGCGACGATAGTTGTCCATCAGCCGGGAGACGCCTGGCTACGGGCAGGAAATAATGGCTACACCCTTTGGTCTGTAGGAGAATCAGGATGTTAGCCAACCCAGCAAGCAAGTACCGGCCATTCCCGGCCATCGATTTACCCGATCGTCAGTGGCCGGGGCGCACCCAGCAGCAGGCACCGCGCTGGTGTTCCAGCGATCTGCGTGACGGCAATCAGGCGTTGGCCGAACCGATGGATAACGCTCGCAAGCTACAGTTCTATCAACTGTTACTGGCCTGCGGGTTCAAGGAAATCGAGGTGGCATTTCCTTCCGCATCGCAAACCGACTTTGATTTCGTGCGGCACTTGATAGAGCAACAGCTGATCCCGGATGATGTCTCAATCCAGGTGCTGACGCAGTCGCGCGACGATCTGATCGACCGCACGATGGAGTCGTTACAAGGGGCTCCACGTGCCATAGTGCATCTGTATAACGCCACCGCCCCGATGTTTCGCGATATCGTTTTCAAGCAGGACAAGGCCGCTACCGTGGCGCTGGCGGTGAATGGCGCACGCCGTATTCGCCAATGGTGCGATCGGTATCCGGAAACTGATTGGTGCTTTGAGTATTCGCCAGAGACCTTCTGCTTTACCGAGCTGGAGTTTGCCCTGCAAATCTGTGAGGCGGTGGCAGACGTGTGGCAACCTGAACGCCAGCGGCCCATGATTATCAACCTGCCGGCCACCGTGGAGATGAGTACCCCGAACATTTATGCCGACCAGATCGAATGGTTCTGTCGCCACTTCAGCCAGCGGAAACAGGTGACCATCAGCGTGCATCCGCATAACGATCGTGGTACCGGTGTCGCTTGCGCCGAGTTGGCCATGCTGGCGGGGGCTGACCGAGTGGAAGGCTGCCTGTTTGGCAACGGCGAACGCACGGGCAATGTCGATTTGGTGACGTTAGCGCTCAATTTGTACACCCAGGGCATCGCGCCAGAGCTGGACTTCAGCCGGTTGAAAGAAGTGGTTGAAGTGGTGGAACAGTGCAACCAGTTACCGGTGCATCCACGCCATCCTTATGCCGGGGAGTTGGTGTTTACCGCGTTCTCGGGCTCGCATCAGGACGCCATCAAGAAAGGTTTCGCCGCCCAACAGCAGCGTGAAGATGGGTTATGGCAGGTGCCTTATCTGCCGCTCGACCCGGCAGACGTGGGATGCAGCTATGAGGCGGTGATCCGCGTTAACAGCCAGTCTGGCAAGAGCGGGGCGGCCTGGCTGCTGGAGCAGAATCATGGATTGCGCTTGCCGCGTGGCTTGCAGATTGACTTCAGCAAAGTGGTGCAACAGGCCACGGATGAAAGCGGCAAGGAAATGACGGTGGCGGAGATCTGGCGGCTGTTCCGCAACAGCTACGGATTGGTGGAACAGCCGCGTTTGCAACTGCTTAGCTATCAAACGCAAAGCCAGGGTGGGGCGGCTTACAGCTTTACGGCGCAGGTAGCTCTGGCAGGAGAACCAATGCAGCTGCAAGGTAGCGGGAACGGGCTGTTGTCCAGCGCGGTAGATACGCTCTGCCAACGCTTTGGCTTGGTGCTGGCTATCGACGACTACCATGAACATACCCTGGGCCATCAGAGCCATAGCCGGGCAGTAACCTATATCCGTTGTACGCCAGCAAAAGGGGAGGCAATTTACGGAGTTGGGATTGATGCCGACTCGGCCAGCGCCTCGCTCCAGGCTCTGTTCAACGTGGCTGGCCGCTGTTTGCCGTGATCGCAGGCTGAGCCTGGGCAAAATAGGTGCTGGGGGAAACGCCAAGCAGGCGGCGGAACATGGCGCTAAACGCGCTGGGGCTGTCATAACCCAGATCCAAAGCCACCTCCAGCACCGACCTTCCGGCAGCCAGGGCGTTGAGTGCTGCCAGCAGGCGGGCACGACGCACCCAGTCGCTAAAGCGTAGGCCAGTCTCACGTTGGAAGCGACGGGACAGCGTACGGCCACTGACGTTGATGTGCTGCGCCGCCAGTTCCAACTCCCAAGGCTGTGCCAAAGATTGCTGAATGTGCTGGCACAGGGCCAACAAGACGCCATCGCGTGGCTCGGGCAGGTGTAGAGGCAGGATCGGCAGCATACGTAACTCATCGAGGATCAGTTCCATAATGCGCTCTTCGCGTCCGCCGGGCCGATAGCCTGGCTGAATATCCATCGCGCTGATAATCAGTTCACGTAACAAGGGAGAAATCTGCACGACCTGGCACTGAGCAGGCAAATCGGCACGGGCCAGGGGATCGACGAACAGTGTGCGTGCTGCTACGTTACCGCTAAAACGCAGGTTATGTTCCACTTTGGCCGGTAACCAGACGCCACGGCCTGGGGGAACAACCCAGCTGCCTACACGCGTATTCACCTGTACTACGCCGCTAAGGCCATGGATCAGTTGGGCGCAGTTGTGGCAGTGATCAGGTTCGCTATCACCATCCTGATAGTCCTTTGAAAATGGCACGATAGACTGATTTTCTGGGAGAAAATCGACGTTAAACAGCATTGTTTCTCCTCTGGAGCCTGATGACGTGTCTGTTGCAGCATGCCATGTCTTGCCGCTACCGCAAAGCGCATTTCCTGTACGCCGTTTTGCCATGAAACAGCTTAGGCTAACTGTTTGCCAACGGGAGGAAATATGGAACTTGCCAACGCGGTATTACGCATCGCCCGGCCCACCGACCATTTGGCCGCGATTGCCAACATGTATTGCCAGGGCCTGGGGTTTGAACAACTGGGTGAGTTTGAAGATCACCAGGGGTTCGATGGCATTATGCTTGGTCATCCGCACCATGCCTATCATCTGGAGTTCACTCATCACCGCGGTGTACTGGTGGGGCGCGCACCTACGCAAGACAACCTGTTGGTATTTTATGTGCCGGAGGTTGCAAGTTGGCAGAGAGGGTGCGATCGGCTGATAGCCAGTGGCTTTAAGCGCGTGCAGGCATACAACCCTTATTGGGATGTGCATGGGCAAACGTTTGAAGATTTGGATGGCTATCGCGTGGTGTTGCAAGCACGTGCCTGGCAGACATAAAAAAAGCCAGCGAAGAACGCTGGCTTAAGGCTGAATACTCAGTATCTATCAGGCGTGCGTGACCGGTTTATCACCGCTTTTACCCTGGGTATTTTCCAGCATGCGACGGATCGGGACGATCAGCAGGATAAGCACGGCGGCACAGATCACCAGCGCAATAGAGCAGCGGGCGAACAGGGTTGGCAGCATGTCCAACTGATCCGCTTTCACGTGGCCACCGATCAAGCCGGCAGCCAGGTTGCCCAGCGCGCTGGCACAGAACCACAGGCCCATCATCTGGCCACGCATTCTGTCCGGTGCCAGCAGCGTCATGGTTGCCAGGCCAATCGGGCTCAGGCAAAGCTCACCCAGCGTCAGCATCAGGATGCTGCCCACCAGCCACATCGGTGACACGCCAGCGCCGCCATTGCCCAACACCTGTTGCGCGGCCAGCATCATCAGGCCAAAACCTGCGGCGGCAAACAGAATACCGATCACGAATTTGGTGATGCTGCTCAGGCGGATTTTGTTACGAGCCAGAGCCGGCCAGGCCCAACTGAAGATTGGCGCCAACAGGATAATGAACAATGCGTTAATCGATTGGAACCATACCGCCGGGATCTCGAAGTCGCCGATCATGCGGTTGGTGTAATCGTTAGCGAACAGGTTGAACGAGGTCGGTTTCTGTTCGAAGGCCGACCAGAAGAAGGCGGCAGAAATCAGCAGGATAAAACAGACCAGCAGACGCGCACGCTCTTTGCGGCTCAGGCCAGCAAAGAAGAACAGATAGATAAAGTACAGCGTGACCGAGGCGGCGATGACGTAAACCAGCATACTGGCAACGGCGACCGGGTTAATCACGATGATGCCTTGGGAGATCATAATCACGATTGCGGCAACGCCCACGGCTAGCGCAATCAGCCAGCCACCCACGCCATTTTTCTTGGCAATCGGGCTATTCCAGGTTGAGTCCAGGCCTACTTCGCTGTCATAGCGCTTCATGGCCGGTACGGCAAACACCCGGAAGATCACTAAAGCTACCAACATCCCGATACCACCGATGCCGAAGCCCCAGTGCCAACCGTGTGAACGGATCAGCCAGCCGGAAATCAGCGGGGCAATAAAGGAGCCCATGTTGATGCCCATGTAGAACAGCGAGAAGCCACCGTCACGGCGCGCATCGCCTTTCTTGTACAGGGTTCCAACCATCACCGAAATACAGGTTTTGAACAGGCCGGAACCGAGCACGATAAACATCAGGCCGACGAAGAACAGGTCGTTGCCCATAATAGCGGACAGGGCAATTGACAGGTGGCCCAGAGCGATCAGGATTGAACCATACCAAACGGCTTTTTGCTGGCCGAGCCAGTTATCGGCTAACCAGCCACCCGGCAGTGCCGCCAGGTACATACTGCCAGCAAAGATACCGACGATCGCCGAGGCGTTTTCGCGCGCCAACCCCATCCCGCCGTCATAAACCGTAGCGGCCATAAACAGGATCAGTAACGGACGAATGCCATAAAACGAGAAACGCTCCCACATTTCAGTGAAGAACAGGGAGCCGAGGGGATATGGATGGCCGAGGAACGTCCGGCTTTCTTTCTGATTAACAGAGGATTGCATAAAGTCTTCCCAATATAATGTGCTGCGCGCTGGCAGCAGATACTGTGGTATGTCTGTGTCTGTAAGTGAGGAAATCCCGCTGAGGCGGATTACCTGACAAAACCTCAGCCGCAGTGCCTATTAAGCTTGAAAACCCTGCAGGCTATTTTATTCACTTGGTCAGAATGTTACTTCTGGCGTGATATTATTTAACCATTTGATAACTGAATGGTGGTTTTGTCTAGTACCTGTATCCCATTTTTTAGACGAAAAGTCGACAAACATCTACTTTATTGGTTTTTATGTTGGCTGTGGCGTTATTTCCATTGACAGGTGGTTTATTGCTCTGTTTGTGATTTTTTTTGTCTAAAAACAATGTGTTAATAATATTATTCTTAGAGGTTGGGGCCGGGTTACAGCGGGAGGGTAACAATAATAAAAGTAAGTGAAATGGGGCTTGGGTAATATTTATCACAACAACTGGCGATAAATAGCGCTATTACTCTTCTTGTAACGTGTCTTCACGCATTCTCGCTGGCCGCCGTTGCAGACACCACCAGGAATAGAACGCGTTAAATAGCACCACCAGCGCCGTCATGCAGAATACCGCGCGGAATCCGTAGCTGGCAGAGACGGCTGCGCCGAGCAGTGGGCCGCTAACGTTGCCGATATCCCGGAAAGATTGGTTATAGCTGAATATTCGCCCGGCAACCTGAATGGTACAGTTGTAGATCAGTAAGGTTTGTACCGCAGGCAGCAGTGCGCCATCGGCAGCGCCGAGCAGGAAACGCAATACGCCGAGTTGCCAGGGAGTCTGGACAAAGGCCATAGGGATCAGCAACAGCACGGAAATCACCAGCATAAACACCAGAATCCGCTCCGGGCCGATCCTGTCGCCCAACTTGCCCAGCCGTGGCGCACTCATCAAGGCAGCAACGCCGGGTACCGAGGCGATCAAACCACTGACAAACGCCAGGTTGCTGATGTTGCCCGCCAGTTCACGCACGTAAAGCGTGAGGATTGGGGCAATCGAGCCAGTGGCGATCTGGATGATCATGGTGGTGACAAACAGGCTGAGGATCAGCTTGGGGCTTTTGAGCGAGGCAAAGACTTGGCGCGCATGCAACATGTCTTTTTTCTGCACCGGAGTGAACTGTTCCCGCACGCAGAACAGCGTCAGCAGGAAACAGATAAACAGCACCGTAGCGGTGATGAAGAACACGGGGCGCAGGCCATATTGGTCAGCCAGCAAACCGCCAATCAATGGGCCAATCAGGGCACCACTGACGCCGCCGGTCGATAGGGTGCCCAGTGCCCAGCCGCTGCGATGGCGCGGCACCTGGGTAGCAATCAGCGCATTGGCGTTGGGAATAAAGCCGCCGAGCAGCCCTAGCACCGCGCGCAGTGCCAGAAACTGCCAGATGTTTTGCGCCATGCCCATCAGCACCATCACAATGCCCATTCCTAGCGCAGAACGCAGCAACATCAGCTTACGCCCACGGCGATCGGCCAGGCTGCCCCAGAACGGTGAGGCAATGGCGGAGAACAGGAAGGTGATACTGAACACCAATCCGGACCACATATTCAGCGACTGATGGCCGGTAACGCCAAGAGCTTCAACGTACAGCGGCAGGAACGGCATGATCAGGCTAAAGGCCGCACCGGTCAGAAAGCAGCCTAGCCAGGTGATGAACAGGTTACGTTGCCAATTGATAGGTTCTGCTGCCGGGGCCATAGGTTTCCGTGCGGGATAGGGGAGCCTGGCGATCGCGCAAGGCAAAAAAAAGTTAGCCTGGTAAGTATGCGCTTAATAACGCAGGTTATCAATTGAGCAACCGTGTGATTTTGAGTAAAAATGAAATAAAGTTTTAAAACGGGGAATGACAATTATTCCCGCGCAGAATAACGCGGGAACGGGGGCTCAGACGCCGACCAAGG
The DNA here is from genome assembly GCF_016428815.1 of Serratia sp. ASV30. NCBI lineage: Bacteria > Pseudomonadati > Pseudomonadota > Gammaproteobacteria > Enterobacterales > Yersiniaceae > Serratia > Serratia sp. ASV30. The sequence goes on from NZ_JAELTL010000038.1 coordinate 24,919, forward strand.
CTTCGAATCCGGCGCTGGTGGTAGTGAGGGCGACGTTTGTCACCTCATAATTGGCCACGGCGATGAAGGGATCTTCCGCCAGGATGGCATCCAGCGTGGAACGTTCCATATCTTTTACCAGGATCACGCCGCCGGTACGCGGATTCTTTCGGCCAGAGGCAATAAAGCTGCCAGCTTGAAAATAGCGCTTCAACCAGGCGATATGCCCTTCAAGATGGCTTTCTACTTCTTCAATCGGGCGGTGGTAGGTCAGGCTGACGATATACATAGAAGCTCCTGTTGCTGGAAAAGTGACAATATCATGTGGGCCATCCTGGCCCGTGGTGATTAATAGAGAGAGGGCTCACCTTCTGGGCGGGTCTTGAAGCGGCGGTGCAGCCACATATATTGATCCGGTGCCATCAGGATCTCTTTTTCTACCACTTTGTTCATAAAGGCCGCAGCCTCGACTTCGTTATCCAGCGGGAAGTTCTCCACCGCTGGCTGCATGATGAGTTCGTACCCTTTCCCTTCTGGCAGGCGGCGAGGCGTAAAGGGAATGATCGCCGGTTTCCCCATGCGCACCAACACATAGCTGCCTGTGGTGGTCGCTGCTTTTTCCACTGCAAACAGCGGAGCAAACACGCTGCTGCGCGGGCCGTAGTCATGATCCGGTGCGTACCAGATGATCTCTCCTTGTTTCAGGGCGCGGATCATCCCTTTGACGTCTTTACGATCCAGCATGGATTTGTTTGAACGCATACGGCCCCAGGTCTGTAGCCAATCCATCAGCTTGTTGTCGTGTGGACGGTAGACGCCTATCCCTGGATTGTGGATACCGAAGATGCGCGCACCTAACTCCAGAGTCAGGAAGTGCAGGCCGATCAGTAGCACCCCTTGATGATTGTCCCGTGCCTTTTGAATGTGCTCCAGACCGCTGACGCTGAACCAGCGCTCAATGCGCCAGTTGGGCCAGAACCAGGCCATGCCGGTTTCAAACAGCCCCATCCCCACGGATTCGAAGTTCTTGACTATCAACGCATCACGTTCGGCTCTTGGCATATCCGGAAAGCACAGTTCCAGGTTACGCTCGGTTATCGCTCGCCGGCGTTTGAGGAAACGCATTGAAAAGCGACCCAACCCGGTCCCCAAACGATAAATCATTGGGTATGGCAACAGGACCAGCAGGTAGAGTAAGGCAATGCCAAACCAGGTAAGCCAGTAGCGCGGATGCAGTAAAGATCGATTGAAAGAAGGAACTTGCGTCATGGGTTCTCAGCTTAGAAGCAGTCATTTAACAGTAATAACAGATAAAATGCATAGATACGTCGAGTTGCCGGTCGCCAGCAGCACTTTTGGTGACAACGGGTTGCTAGAACGACTCAGTCTATGCGATGGTTTTCTGCCGCTTATAATAGCGTATTGTGGCATTTTTCTTTTGTAACAGGAAAACTCACCGCATTAAAACACCCTTTTTTGGCCAAAATCAGGCGTGGGCGCTGGTTTTTTCGCCAAATCCAGTGAGGATCGACCTATAAATCAGACGGCGTTTTATGCGTTCATTGATTCAGGAGGTAACTATGTTTGCATCATGGTTAAGTGCTGGACTGCTGGTGATGGGGGGGCTGCTTGGTTGCCTAGGGGCATATTTGCAGTACAACCCTTTGCTGGCCGTAGCGGGAACCGGACTGCTGTCTGGGGCGATTATCTCTGGGGCTACGGAATGGTCAAGCGGGCGCTAAACACCCGCTTGAGGTCGTTTTAATGGTCTTTAAACAAACCTTTTACCCGATGCGGTTCTGAGCGCCAATACTGTGGCGGAGCCTGCACTTGGGCCCCCAGTTTTGCGGCCGCGTGCCATGGCCAACGAGGGTTATAGAGAATACCGCGCGCTAGCGCGACCATATCGGCCTGACCGGTGGCGACGATCGCTTCCGCTTGCTCTGGTTCGGTGATCAACCCCACGGCGATGGTTGGCATCCCCACTTTATGTTTGATGGTTTCGGCAAACGGCACCTGATAGTTCGGCCCCACCGGGATTTTTTGCTGTGGTGACAGGCCGCCGCTGGAAATATGAATGTAATCGCAGCCCAACTCCTTTAAAGCGCTGGCCAGTTCAACAGATTGTTGTTCGTCCCAGCCTCCTTCAACCCAGTCACTGGCGGAGATCCTCACGCCAAGCGCTTTGTTGGCCGGGAATACCGCCCGCACCTCGCTAAAAATCTCCAGCAACAATCGCATACGATTTTGCAGGCACCCACCATATTGATCGGTGCGATGATTGGCCAGTGGCGAAAGGAACTGGTGCAACAGGTAACCATGTGCCCCGTGCAGTTCGATCAGCTCGAAGCCGAGACGGTCGGCACGCCGTGCCGCTGCAACAAACTGTGCCTTCAGCTGCTCAATTTGTTCCAGGCTCATAGCCTGTGGAGTCTCATCCAGAGGGTTAAAGGGCTGGGTAGAGGCAGAGAGCGTTTGCCAACCACCCTCACTCCTGGTCAGTTGGGCACCGCCATGCCAGGGAAGGGCGCAAGAAGCTTTGCGGCCAGCATGCCCCAGTTGGATCCCCAAAGGCATGGTGGCGTGTTTTTTTACCGCCTGCACCACGTCGGCAAGTGCCTGTTCGGTATCGTCGTCCCACAGGCCCAGATCTCCCGGAGAAATACGTCCTTCCGGTGAAACCGCAGTGGCTTCCACAATCAGCAAACCTGCCCCGGAAAGGGACAGATGGCCGAGGTGCATCGTATGCCATTCGGTGGCTTTGCCGTTGTCGGCAGAGTACTGGCACATAGGGGCGATAATGATGCGGTTAGGCAACCGCAGTAGCCCCAGGGTGATCGGAGTAAACAGCTGGCTCATAATTTCCTCATGGTCCGTCAAAATTCGTTGCTACAACTTGCACTAGGCTTATCGGTATTTGCCAATAACGTCAAGCTTTGTGCGGAAATGATTGCCGCCGGGTTAATGCTGTGTTGCAGCCTATTTTCGGGTATGATGTGCGCCGCGCGCGGGCTAACGGCCCGTGGGCACTCAATCAGTCACCTCCCGAAAGACAGGAAAGTACACCATGCCAGTGTTACATAACCGAATTTCTAATGAGGAACTGAAGGCGCGTATGCTGGCCGAAACCGAGCCACGCACCACAGTTTCTTTTTATAAATATTTCACCATTGACGACCCAAAGGCATTTCGCGATAGCCTGTATATTCAGTTCGATAAACTGAAGGTGTTTGGCCGTATCTACGTGGCCAAAGAGGGCATCAATGCGCAGATCAGCGTGCCACAGAGTCATTTTGACGCGTTCAAAACCGTGCTGTTTGCTTCGCACCCGGCGCTGGATCAAGTGCGCCTGAATATTGCGCTGGAAGACGACGGCAAATCCTTCTGGGTACTGCGCCTGAAAGTGCGTGAACGTATTGTGGCCGACGGGATTGAAGATGAAACCTTCAATCCTGCCAATGTGGGTGAGTACCTGCAGGCCGATCGTGTTAACCAGATGATCGACGATCCGAATACGGTGTTTGTTGATATGCGCAACCATTATGAGTACGAGGTTGGGCACTTTGAGAAGGCGATCGAAGTGCCTTCCGACACGTTCCGCGATCAGCTACCGATGGCAGTGGAAATGCTACAGGAGCAGAAAGACAAGAATATTGTCATGTACTGTACCGGTGGGATCCGTTGTGAGAAAGCCAGCGCCTATATGCTGCATAATGGCTTCAAAAACGTCTATCACGTGGAAGGCGGTATTATCGAATATGCCCGCCAGGCGAAGGCGCAAGGGTTGCCACTGAAGTTCATCGGCAAGAACTTTGTGTTTGACGAGCGCATGGGGGAACGTATCTCAGAGGACGTGATTGCCAACTGCCATCAGTGCGGTGCGCCATGTGATACTCACACCAACTGCCTGAACGACGGCTGCCATCTGCTGTTTATCCAGTGCCCAAGCTGTGCCGAGAAGTTTGCTGGCTGTTGCAGCGAGACCTGCCGTGAAGAACTGAAACTACCGCGTGAAGAACAGCGAGCCCGCCGGGCTGGCCGCGAGAATGGCGTAAAAATCTTCAATAAGTCCAAAGGGCTGTTGCAAACCACCATGCATATCCCAGAACCGAAAGAGTAGGGTGTTGCTCATAGGATAGAAATAGGGCGCTGAAATTCAGCGCCCTTGATGTATAAAGAATGTATTACTTCTCGCGAACGCCTTCGACCGAGATGATCAGCTCAACTTCCTGGGAAGCTGGGCCGAGGTCGGTGGTGATGCCAAAGTCCTTCAGCTTGATTTTACCGTTGGCTTCGAAACCGGCGCGGTAACCGCCCCAAGGATCCTTACCTTCGCCGACCAGCTTGGCTGCCAGCGTGACTGGCTTGGTCACGCCATTCAACGTCAGGTTGCCGACTACGGCATAACCTTCACCGTCTTTTTTCACCTCGGTAGAGGTAAAGGTGGCCTGCTTGTTCTTTTCAACGTTCAAGAACTCGGCGCTGCGCAGGTGTTTGTCACGCTCGGCGTGGTTGGTGTCTACGCTGGCGGTGTTGATGGTTACGTTGACTTTATCGTTAGCCGGATCTTTTTCATCGAAGGTAAAGCCACCGTCAAAATCTTTGAAAGAACCATAAATCCAGCTGTAACCCAGGTGCTGGATGCGGAATTCGATAAAGGCGTGCTGGCCTTGTTTGTCGATTTTATAATTGGCAGCCAGGGCGGAACCGGCGTTTAACAGCAGAGCGCCCGCGGCCAGGCCTAATACAGTTTTCTTCAACATAGCAATATCTCCATAAATCCAAAGGGTTAATCGGTGCTGCGACCCAGCATCCGTTTCAAAGTAACATCACCATCAATAAAGTGATGTTTAAGCGCAGCAAGGGCGTGCAGTACCGAAAGCACGACGACGGCCCAAGCCAGATAAAGATGGACAGTCCCGGCGGTATCGGCCTGCTGTGGCAAACCGGTCACGCTGGCCGGTACGTCAAACCAGCCAAATACGCTGATTGCCTGACCGTCGGCGGTCGAGATCAGGTAGCCACTGATCAGGATGGCGAATAGCACGGTGTAAAGCGCGATATGGGCGAGTACCGCACTGATATGCGTAAGACGGCTATAACTGGCCAGGGGCTTGGGCGGCGGCGAGATAAAGCGCCAAACCACTCGTACCACCATTACGATAAACAGCAGCGTGCCAATACTTTTGTGGATCTCCGGCGCCTGGTGATACCAAACGTCGTAGTAACCCAGCGTCACCATCCATAATCCGAGGGCAAACATGCCGTAAACGGTCAGTGCCACCAGCCAGTGGATCAGCACAGAAACGTGACCAAAGCGGTCGGCGGTATTTTTCCAGAGCATCAGTTTTCCTTACAAATCTCATTTACCGACAGCAATACTTAAACTTTAAGAAATATAAATCAATAATAAATTTAACTAAGTTACTGCATAAAAATATTAATCAGTAGATTTGTTTGAGTTGTGGCGAGTTGGTCAAAGGAATCGTTGGAGAGGGCGCTTTTCTGGCAATACTGGAGAAACTCTGGCCAATTGAAATCTATCGACTTTATTCTTAATTGTCAGCTTTTGTCATTTTTCGTAAATACCACCAGAAACCTTGGCAAATAATTGAAAAACGACTAACGCCGATTATTTGTTCGCCTTATCTACCAGGATTAATTTAATTCCTTCAGCAACTTGAGGGTAATATGCCTGCGACAGCAAGGAATAATTTGCTAACATGTATTTATCGACGGCTCTGGCGGGCCTGTATCACACAAGGAAATTTCATGGGCATACCCGAGTTTAATGACCGCAAGTTACGTCTGATCATGATGCTGGCCATGCTGGTGGTGATCCTGGCTGGCATAAAGGCGGCGGCAGATATTGTGGTGCCATTCCTGCTGGCGGTGTTCTTGGCCATCGTGTTAAACCCGCTGGTGCTGCTACTGGAACGCTTTCGTGTGCCTAGAGCGCTGGGGGTGACGCTATTGGTGATTGCCATCGTCGTGCTGTTGCTGACCTTGATCGGTATGCTGGGTGCTTCATTAAATGAGTTTGCTCGCTCATTGCCGCAGTATCGGGGCGTGATGCTGGAGAAGCTGAGTGAACTGCAATACCAGGCGCAGCGCTTCAATCTGGATATTAACTTCTCGGCAGAAGCGGTGGTCAAATACGTCGATCCTGGTGCCACCATGAACCTGGTGACCCGCCTGCTGGGGCACCTTTCCGGGGCGATGACCAGCATCTTCCTGTTATTGATGACGGTAGTCTTTATGCTGTTTGAGGTGAAGGTATTGCCCTTTAAGCTGCAGCAGGCGCTGGATAATCCCACCGAAGGGATGGCCACTATCCGCCGGGCCTTGCAAGGGGTTACACACTATCTGGTGATCAAGACCGCCATCAGCCTGGCAACTGGCCTGATCGTCTGGGGCTTTCTGAGCTGGGTTGGCGTTCGTTTTGCCTTTATCTGGGGCATGATGGCGTTCATGTTCAACTATGTGCCCAATATTGGTTCGATCATTGCCGCTATTCCGCCGCTGATCCAGGCTTTGCTGTTTAACGGCTTTGCCGATGCGGCCGTGGTGGCTGCGGGCTATATTCTGATCAACCTGATCATCGGTAATATGCTGGAACCACGGATCATGGGCCGTGGGCTGGGGCTTTCTACGCTGGTGGTGTTCCTTTCCCTGATCTTCTGGGGCTGGCTGATGGGGCCCGTGGGGATGCTGCTTTCGGTCCCCTTGACCATTATCGCGCGCATCACGTTGGAAACCATGGATGGAGGACGCAAGGTGGCAATGCTCCTCGGTGATGGGCGCGAGATAAACGAAATTACGCCGAAATGAGGCTTAAACGACGGCCTGCAGTGCTAACGAAGCCGAACCCACCTGTTTAAAGGTGGTGGGTTCTGGCGGATAGAAATAGCGCAGTATGTTATACAGTGAATAAAATTCCAGCCGGTTACGCACGTTGATTTTCTCGGTGATATGGCGCTTGTGCACGTACACCGTATGGGAGCTGATCTGTAATTTCTTGGCGATGCGGTAATTCGGCATTTCGGACATCCAATAGCGCATTACCGTCAATTCTTGCGGGCTGAAAAGCGAATGAGCCTCTTGATCCTTCATTAGCTCACTGGGGATTTTACTTAGCGTTTTTAGCGCAATGGGTAACACGGCTTTGTTGAATAAAAAAGTATTGCTGGCGATGCGCAGCGGGCTTTCACTATAGGGATAAGGAGCATCAAGGTAAATATGTACCGTTGCACGCCAGGCCGCCGTGATAAACGCTGAAAGCAGTTGATTATCTGTTGTACAGCGGCAGTAGTTGGTTAGATTCACCAAAATATGGCTGGGTTTGAAACTGGCCAGTAGAGGGAGCGCGGTGTCGATGTCTGGGCAGCATTTTACTGACGCAAACACGTTGTCAGTAAAGTGGCTGGCGATCCCAATACGAGTGAAACAGCATTCGTCTACTACGAGTAGTTTCATGGTGACGTCCTTGTTGAGGATACAAAACGGGCTAGAGCCTAATTATGTAAAATAGGCCTTACCCGGCAGTAGGATCAATTCGGAAATCCAGTGGCTATAGGAAGATATTTCCGTCCATAGCCTATTTTTCAGTAATATCAGTATGTTGTCGTATTTCTATCGCTGTGGTTTTCCCCTGCCGCTGGCCAGAGCGGTGCGAACAGGGGATTGATCGGTCAGAAACGCCGCAGGCTGAAGGGGGTGATATCCAGGGATGAAGGCTTATCTTGCGCAAACAGCGCTGCTATCTCGCCCAGTACACTGGCAAACTTAAAGCCGTGGCCACTCAGGCCGGTGATCACCATCAACTGTTGGCAGTCAGGCAGGGTGTCGATGATAAAGTCTTCATCCGGGCTCATATCATAGCTACAGGCCTCACCGTGTAGACAAACGCCAAGCCCAGGCAAGAAGTGGCGCAGAAAGCCGAATACTTCGGTACCGTCGCTGGCCAGGGAACCGAACGGCTTACGCTGATCTGCTGTCTCCATCGGTTGTCCACCCTCATGTTTACCGACCTTTAAGCCGTCATTCTCCGATGGGAAACCGTAATAGTGGCAGCCGTCTTGCGCTTCAACGGTGAACGCCGGAAAGCGGTTGTTTTCGCTGTAACGGCCATCGGCCTGATACCAGGAAAACACCTTACGTACCGGTGAAATAGGAAGCTGTGGTAACAGATTTTTCACCCAGGTACCTGCGCAGACCACGGCTTTACGCCCTTGGTAGCGCCCTTCTGAAGTAACGACCTCAACCCCTTGCTCGATTGGCTCTATCGCGGTCACCGGGCAATTAAACAGTTGGGCGCAGCCCGCTTCTCTGGCCAGTCTGATATAGCTGGCGACAATCAGCTCAGAACGCAGTATTCCTGCATCCGGTTCGAACAGGCCGACATAACCCGCTGGCGCAGTGAACTCTTGCCAGCGCTGTTGGATCTGTTCGGCGCTCAGTAACTGTGTATTGAGGTTAAAGCTTTTGGCACTGCGCTGTGCCGTGGTGACAAACTCACTGTTTTGTGGCCCCAGAGTGAGTACGCCACAGGGATGAAACAGCTTGTCGCCGCTTTTCTGTTCCAATCCGTTCCACAGTGCCTGGGCACGCAGCAGAAAAGGCACATATTTTTCGCCTTCACCGTAAGCATGGCGGATGATGCGGGTATCGCCGTGGTGACTGCCCTGACGATGCGGGGGGAAAGCGCTGTCGATCATTAAGACCTTAAGGCCTGCGGTTGTCGCATAATAGCCTGCAGCAGCCCCAACCGAGCCGCTACCCACGATGATCAAGTCATATTCCACGTGCCATGTCCTTTCTTTGATGTGTCGCTGATGGCCGTTATGATAAAAGTTTGGCGGCGGTAATGCACCAGGAACCGATGCGAGCCGATACAAAAGAAAAGGCGCCGGTTAATTGCCGACGCCTTAGCGGTTGAGGGTGAATGGGTTAATGTTTTCTTCGATCAAGGTCTAAATAATCCGTAGATTCTATCTTGGCGATGCCAGCTTCTAAAATATTGATCAATTGGCGGGCAACGTCTGTGGTTAGCCAAAGAGTCCGATCCACTTGCGCTTCTTCGGCTGTTTGGTCTAGTGAAGACAGGTAATGAAGGCGAATCATCATGGCATCATAAACATCGACGGTACTGATATCCCAGCCAACAAGCGGATGTGTCTGTATTACTTCATCATTTCTGTCCATAAAGACCCCTTATCAAGTAGTGACTAGCTGGAGTTACTAACGAGGATCAATGCGTCTCATCTTCATGGTGAGCTTTTACAGTATACGCATCCGGGATCTGACGTGGGGTGTTTTCCTGCGGTTTATTGCAAATAAATATTTTTTGCGCAATTAATCGGCAAATGGTAGGGGCGCTGAATGCTGCGCCCGTTCAAATATTACTCTTCGGATGCGGGAGGAATTTGCACGTGCGCATGGCTTTCCAATTCGGCTGCCAGATGAGCGAAATGCTTTTGCATCTCAGGATCGCGGTTCTGATTTTGTGCTTCCAGTTTCAGGCTGTGGATCAGCAACTGATTGGTTTTGTCATTCAAGCCAAAAGACAAATAAGAGAAAGCGACCTCGAGCACGTTCAGCCGCCGTTTTTGATCGGCGATCAGGGCCAGCAACTCGCCAAAGGTCATCGCTTCTTCGGGTTTGTCTTTATCCGGAACCATTGTTTACACCTTTGTTGCACTATAAGTCGTCTAATCATTACAGACCACAAGTGCTGTTTGTTCCAGGGGAAAGGGCAATACGGCGGAAACAAAAAAGCCGGAGAGCGACCCCCGGCAACAACGACATTGCAGAATTATTCTGCACTGAACCAATCGTCGGCACTTTCCCAGGTTTCCTGGAGTATCTCCTCGATCAGGTCTTTATCTGTTTTGGCACCGCCCATTACGGAAAGGCCATTGGCACCGGCATAACGGATCTGGACGGTAGTGTCAGGAAACTGGCGATTGACCCGTTTACTGAATTCACCGGTCAGGGCTTCGATAGCCCCCGGCGGCAGTGGTTTGGTTTTATCTATAGTGACTTCAACACGCATAATTGCCCCCGGAACTGTATACTGGATATTTATACAGTCAAATGACGCCGGAGGCAAGAGCAGAAATAAAATATTTAGCAGTCGGTCACTGACCAGTTGATGATCTCACCCGCCAGGAAGGGCACCACAGCTTCATTACCCAGAGTTATCTCCTCTGGCTGGGCCACCGGTAGGCGTTGCAGCGTGATAAAGTCCTGGTTCACCGGCAAGCCGTAGAAGCGTGGGCCATTCAGCGAGCTGAAGGCTTCCAGATGCTCAAGCGCGTCTAATTGCTCAAACACGGTGGCGTAGGCGGGCATCGCGTTAGGGGCGTTAAATACCCCTGCACAGCCACAGCTGGTCTCTTTACGGTGTTTGGCATGAGGTGCCGAGTCGGTGCCTAGGAAGAAGCGGTCACAACCGCTGGCAACGGCGCTGCGTAACGCTTCCTGATGGATGTTACGTTTGAGGATCGGCAGGCAGAACAGGTGTGGACGGATCCCACCGACCAGCATGTGGTTGCGGTTAAACATCAGGTGCTGTGGCGTAATGGTGGCACCAAGGAAACGATTGCCTTCCTGCACGTACTGAGCGGCTTCCCGGGTGGTGATATGCTCGAATACGATTTTCAATTCCGGGAACTGGCGGCGCACCGGCTCCATCACCTGTTCGATAAAGCGAGCCTCGCGATCGAAGATATCCACGCTGGCATCGGTGACTTCTCCATGGATCAGCAGCGGCATACCGATCTTCTGCATCTGCTCAAGCAGGGGATAAATTCCGGTCACATCGCTCACGCCGTGGCTGGAGTTGGTAGTGGCATTGGCTGGATAGAGTTTGGCGGCGGTGAACACCCCTTGCTCAAACCCGTTGACCAGCTCCGCAGCAGCCAGTGAATCCGTCAAGTAGCAGGTCATCAATGGCGTGAAGTTATGTTCCGGCGGGAGGGCTGCCAGAATGCGTTCACGATAGCTACGTGCTGCGGCAACGGTGGTGATCGGTGGGGCCAGGTTCGGCATCACAATCGCCCGGCCAAACACCTGACTGGTATAGGGCAGAACCGTTTTCAGCATGTTGTCGTCACGCAAATGGATATGCCAGTCGTCAGGGCGGCGGATTTTCAGGGCTTGGGGTTGTGCGGTCATGGTGCAGAGCTCCGGCGGTCAAAAAATCTTAGTAAAAGCGAATAATTTTGGCTTATTCACGCCGGGGTGAAAGGATAAGCGGAAAACGTTCCGGATGCATCTGTTAGTTAATGGCAAATTGAAATCAGTTGGCTGCGAGAGCTTGGGTAACCGGGAAGCACTGATTATCTCAGGCCAGATCTAGGGAGGGGGCATCTTCTGGAAAGGGGTGAAAAAAACCCGCCATTTAGGCGGGTTTTGTAGGGCAGGGATTAACTTAGTCGTTAACTGGCTGCGGTTTGGTCGCTGGAGCAGTGGCCTGATTAGCCGCTGCATGGCCGCCAGCAGAACCTTTTCCGTCAAAGTTGAAGGAAGGGCGCTGCCACTCGCTGGTCTTGGTGGCTTCCGGCTGATAATCCGGCGCAGGCGCTTTGGTCATCGGGGCGGTAGCGATATGCTTGTAGAGCGCCGGTTGCGGTTGTGCAACCACTGGGGCCGCCTGCACAGGAGCTGGAGCAGCCTCTGGCTGTGCTGACACGACTTCCGGCTCTGCGGCTACAGCAGTTTCTGCAGGGGCAGCCACAACGGCTTCCACTACAACTTCTTCAACTACCGCTTCTTCAACTACAGGCTCTTGCACCAAGGATTCAGTGATAACCGGCTCAGCTTGTACTGCAGCATCTGTAACCGTCTCATCTTCAGTTGTTTCACTGACAACGGTTTCATCTACCACAACAGCGGCTGATTCGGCAGCGACGGCTTCGGTTTCAACAGGTGCAGTTTCTACCGGGGCTTCAACTACCGGTGTTGCCACCGATTCAGCCACTACCGAAGCGGTGTCAACTACGCTTGGCGCTTCGTTGACCACAGGCTGAACAGGAGCGGCTTCAACAGCCACCGGTGCAGCAGCCACGGCTACGGTTTCAATTGCCACTGGCGCTTGAGCTTCTTCGTGTTCAACGTAGACGGCTGCTTGTGCCACAGGATAGCTGACCCAAACCTTGCCTGAAGCCATCTCTGGTGAGGCAAACGCCCCGGCCAACGGCATTGGCGACTGGTTCGGATAACGCTCGTCACGATAGCGACGACGACGCTGACCACTGACGCGCAGATGGCGTGGAGAACGACGAGAGCGACGTGGCATGCCGTTTTCACCGTTACCACGGTTGTCAGCTTGCGTGTCATCTTCAGCCTGGGCCGCAATGGCCTGTGGCAACAGTTTAACGCTCTCAGCCAATACCGGAGCCTGGCGTTCTTCAACCTTGGCAACCGGTGCCTTAGGCGCTAACAGCTCTTCAGCGGCGCGATGCAGTTCTTCTTCCGCCGACAGGACGCGAACTTTCTGCGCGAGTGGACGGCGTTGACGACGTTGCGTTGGTTGCTGATGACGGTCTTCATCTTCGTCATTGCTATTGCTGGCAACAACGACTTCCGCAGTTTCCGGCACTTTGACGTCTTGTGGAGCCTGGCGTTTTTCTTCCTGACGACGGCGTTGACGCTCGGCACGTTGTTCACGGCGCTGTTGCTGATCTTCGCGCTGTGCCTTGGCCGCTTCTTCAGTCTGCACTTCGGTGTTGGCAGCCGCTGGTGCAGTCTGTTGTTGTGCGTTACGGCGGTTGTTGCGGCGCTGATCGTCACGACTTTCACGCGGTTCGCGCGGTTCGCGATTTTCGCGTGGTTCACGATCACCACGTTCACGGTTGTCACGCCCTTCGCCACGTTCTTTACGCTCGCCACGTTCACCTTTACGGCCAGAGCCTTGGCGGCGTTGACCACGACGATCCTGACGACGGTTGTCGCTGTCTTCCGTTTTCTCAGCTACGACCGGTTTAGCTTCAACCACCGCTGTTTCTTCACCGGCGAACAGTGACTTCAAGCCACCGAACAGACGGCTCAACAGGCCAGGTTTGGCCTCAGCAGTGGGGGTTGATGCAACTGCCGGTTTGGCGGCAACGGCAGGCTTGCTAACCACAGGCTCTTCTTCCTGCGGTGGAGCATCCTGTGACAGGGAGAAGGAAGCCAGAGCCGGTTGCTCGCGTTTGCGCTCGACTGGCGCATCATCCTGCGGCTGGGCCATTTCTTCTTCATGCAGCTTCGGCAGCAGGTAGCTCAGGGTCGGTGTTTCTTCACCCTTGCGTACGCGCAGCACGGAGTAATGCGGAGTTTGCATCTGATCGTTTGGCACGATGATCGCTTTCACGCCACCCTGGCGCTTCTCGATCGCGCTGACAGAATCACGTTTTTCGTTCAGCAGGTAGGAAGCAACCTGAACCGGTACGATGGCGTGAACTTCTTTGGTGTTCTCTTTCAGCGCTTCTTCTTCGATCAGGCGCAGAATAGACAGCGCCAGCGATTCGTTATCACGGATGGTGCCGGTACCGGTACAGCGCGGGCACACGTGGTGGCTGGACTCACCCAGTGACGGGCTGAGGCGCTGACGGGACATTTCCAGCAGGCCAAAGCGCGAGATACGGCCAATCTGAATGCGCGCACGATCCTGGCGGACGGCATCGCGCAGACGGTTTTCCACTTCACGCTGGTGACGAACCGGGGTCATATCGATAAAGTCGATAACGATCAGGCCACCCAGGTCGCGCAGGCGTAATTGGCGAGCAATTTCATCTGCGGCTTCCAGGTTGGTATTGAATGCGGTTTCTTCGATGTCGCCACCGCGGGTTGCACGCGCGGAGTTGATGTCGATAGCGGTCAAGGCTTCGGTGGTGTCGATCACGATGGAACCACCGGAAGGCAGACGCACTTCACGTTGGAACGCGGATTCGATCTGCGATTCGATCTGGTAATGGCTGAACAGCGGGATTTCGCCACTGTACAATTTGATCTTGCTGCTGAAATCCGGGCGGCCCAAGGCAGCGATGTGCTCTTTGGCCAGATCGAGTACCTTCGGGTTGTCGATCAGGATTTCGCCGATGTCCGGGCGCAGGTAGTCGCGGAATGCTCGCACGATAACGTTGCTTTCCTGGTGGATCAGGAATGGAGCAGGGCGGCCTTCGGCGGCTTTTTTAATCGCTTCCCAGTGCTTGAGGCGGAATGACAGATCCCATTGCAGAGCGTCGGCAGATTTGCCTACGCCAGCGGTGCGGACAATCAATCCCATGCCGTCTGGCAATTGCAGCGAGGAGAGCGCTTCTTTCAGTTCGGTACGGTCGTCACCTTCGATGCGGCGAGAAATACCACCGGCACGCGGATTGTTCGGCATCAGAACCAGATAGCTACCGGCCAGGCTGATGAAGGTGGTCAAGGCAGCGCCTTTATTACCCCGTTCTTCTTTATCAACCTGAACGATGACTTCCTGGCCTTCACGCAGCACATCTTTGATGTTTGGGCGACCATGGGAAGAGTAATTGCTTGGGAAGTATTCGCGAGCGATTTCTTTTAGCGGGAGGAAACCATGTCTTTCAGCGCCGTAATCAACGAACGCGGCCTCTAGACTAGGTTCAATACGAGTGATTTTACCTTTGTAAATATTCGCTTTTTTCTGCTCATGGCCAGGGCTTTCAATATCCAGATCGTACAGCCGCTGTCCATCTACAAGGGCAACACGCAACTCTTCCTGCTGAGTTGCGTTAATCAACATTCTTTTCATCTTAACTTACTCGTTTTTTTTACATTATCGACAAAGCTGCGGGCAAAATAACCTCATGGCCAGGTTAAAACCGAAAACCCCGTGTCTTCTCGCAAAGCCGTCAACCTCACGGTTGTCGCCTGCATAGGGGCGCATTATCTCGGTAAGCCTGTATTTCTTTGTGAAACACAGCGCTTTTGACTCAGGGAATAGCCTCTGATTTATGATGACAGATCTGATTCCATTTGCCGGCCAAGCTGCAACCCGCAGCCCGCTAATTGTTTGATTTCACATTACGTCTTACGCCATTGCTGCGTTTTTGTGCAACCAGACAAACTGTATAATTCCGCAATTCTCCTCGTTTCAAGGGGATCGGCACGGAAAGTTACAGCATTATTCCATTGCAAGCACCTTTATAGCAAGGTGACTTTTCCTTAACTATGATCGAAACCGCAAACGATCAACCTGGCTTGCTGCCTTATTGTTCGCTGGCGTTTCTTTCACAGTCTGAGAGACAGTTAAGCACATAAAAAGAGGTGGCGCTATTGACGCGCTCTATTTAGAATCCCGCCCCATGAAAACGAACATTCCCGCAGTACAATTAGTGACGATTTCTGACGACGAAGCCGGTCAGAGAATCGACAATTTCTTGCTTGCCCGCCTGAAAGGCGTGCCGAAGAGCATGATTTATCGCATCGTGCGCAAGGGCGAGGTGCGGGTCAATAAAGGCCGCATCAAGGCTGAATATAAACTGGCAGCGGGCGACGTGGTGCGCATTCCTCCGGTTCGGGTCGCCGAGCGTGAAGATGCACCGGTTTCCGCCAAGCTGGATAAAGTTGCAGCCCTGGCGGATTGTATCCTTTATGAGGACGATCACCTGCTACTGCTGAACAAACCTTCGGGAACGGCGGTGCACGGCGGTAGCGGCCTGAGTTTTGGGGTGATCGAAGGATTGCGTGCATTACGCCCGGAAGCGCGTTTTCTGGAGCTGGTGCACCGCTTGGATCGCGATACCTCCGGCGTGTTGATGGTGGCCAAGAAGCGTTCGGCGCTGCGTTCGCTGCACGAGCAGTTGCGCCTCAAGGGGATGCAGAAGGATTATATGGCGTTGGTGCGCGGCGAGTGGCAGTCGCACTGCAAAGCGGTGCAGGCACCGTTGCTGAAGAATATTTTGCAGAGCGGTGAGCGCATTGTCCGCGTCAACAGCGAAGGCAAACCTTCGGAGACCCGCTTCAAGATCGAAGAGCGCTTTGAACATGCCACGTTGGTGAAGGCCAGTCCGATCACCGGGCGTACCCACCAGATTCGCGTGCATACCTTGCATGCCGGGCATCCGATCGCCTTTGACGACCGTTATGGTGACCGGGAGTTCGATCGCCAATTGGCGGGCACCGGCCTGAAGCGCCTGTTCCTGCATGCGGCGGCGCTGCGCTTTGAACATCCTGCCACCGGCGAAACGATGCGCATCGAAGCGCCGATGGATGACGAACTACGTCATTGCCTGCAGGTATTGCGGCAAAGAACCGCCGCTGCCAAGAAATAAGCTTATACCAGCGGGTTGATCCCTTCAGCCCGCAACATCTCCAGCAATGCGATCAGCGGCAGGCCAATCAGCGCATTCGGGTCGCGGCCCTCCAGCTTTTCAAATAGCGCAATCCCCAAACCTTCACTTTTGAAGCTGCCCGCACAAAAGAGCGGTTGCTCGAGACGCACGTAGGTTTCTATCTCCACTTCGCTCAACGTACGGAAATGAACGTGGAAAGGTTCACATATCACCTGTAGGCGTTGGCTACGGCTATTATAGAGCGCCAAACCGGTATAGAAGGTCACCTGCTTGCCGCTGGCCTTGCGTAACTGCTGGCGGGCGTTCTCTTCGCTATGGGGCTTACCGGTGATTTCTCCGGCAATCACGCAGACCTGATCGGAACCGATAATCAGATAATCAGGGTAGGCTATAGCCAGCGCCTGAGCCTTGGCCGCCGCCAGGCGCAGTACCAAAGCCTCGGCACTTTCCCCAGGCAGCGGTGTTTCATCGGTTTGCGGCGCTGCACAAATAAAGGGCAGGTGCAGCTTCTCCAACAACTGCTGGCGGTAGATTGACGTTGAAGCGAGTAAGAGTCTTTGCATAATTTTTTCCACAAACCGTAGCGTAAATATGTCGGTCATCTTAAACTGTCGGCCGCTCTGGAAGCGAATATTGGTGAAAGGTGCCGTTTTAGGGCCTTTTTCTTTGACTCTATGACGTTACAAAGTTAATATGCGCGCCCTATGCAAAAGGTAAAATTACCCTTGACCATTGATGCGGTACGTACCGCTCAGAAACGCCTGGACTATGTTGGTTCCTATGCGCCTGAGCTGGTTACACGTGTTGCCGACTCCGTGGTCAGTGTGGACAGTGATGTCGAAGTGCAGTTGTCGTTTGATATTGATAACCAGCGCCTCGCGGTGATAACAGGGCATGCGGACGTCGCGGTAACGCTGATGTGTCAACGCTGTGGTGTCCCGTTTGCACATCAGGTCCACACAACATATTGTTTTAGCCCGGTCGTCAATGATGAGCAGGCTGAGGCATTACCGGAAGCGTACGAACCGATCGAAGTTGACGAGTTTGGCGAAGTCGATCTGTTGGCAATGATTGAAGATGAAATTATTCTTTCACTGCCTGTCGTTCCGGTACATGAATCTGAACACTGTGAAGTGTCCGAAGCGGACATGGTGTTTGGCAAACTGCCTCCTGAGGCGGAGAAACCAAATCCATTTGCCGTATTAGCCAGTTTAAAGCGTAAGTAATCGAGGAGTAAGGTCCATGGCCGTACAACAAAATAAACCAACCCGTTCCAAACGTGGCATGCGTCGTTCACACGATGCCCTGACCACCACCACCTTGTCTGTAGATGCGACTTCCGGTGAAACTCATCGTCGTCACCACATCACTGCCGACGGTTTCTACCGCGGTCGCAAGGTTATCGGCTAAGTCAGCGATACTTTGACTCGTCTAACCCTGGCGTTAGATGCAATGGGCGGGGATTTCGGTCCCTGCGTCACAGTGCCTGCTTCATTGCAGGCACTGGCCTCTAATTTACAGCTTCATCTCCTGTTAGTCGGCGATCCCGACGTCATCTCCCCGTTACTTGCCAAAGCCGATCCGTCTGTGCTGGAACGCTTGCAAGTCGTACCTGCCGAATCGGTTATTGCCGGTGACGCCAAGCCTTCACAAGCGATCCGGGCCAGCCGAGGTACCTCTATGCGTATTGCGCTGGAGTTGATTAAAAGCGGTGAGGCGCAGGCTTGTGTCAGTGCAGGGAATACCGGGGCGTTGATGGGGCTGGCCAAGCTGCTGATCAAACCGTTGGACGGCATTGAACGCCCGGCGTTGATGACCGTGATACCTAACCAGCAGCGCGGTAAAACCGTGGTGTTGGATCTGGGAGCCAACGTAGAGTGCGACAGCACGATGCTAGTGCAGTTCGCGGTCATGGGTGCCGTGATGGCGGAAGAGGTATTGGGTATCGCGCAGCCACGTGTGGCACTGCTCAATATCGGCGAAGAAGAAACCAAAGGGCTGGATAATATCCGCGAAGCCTCCGCCGTACTTAAAAAAACTCAGGCAATCAACTATATTGGTTATCTGGAAGGCAACGACCTGCTCACTGGCAAAACCGATGTGATGGTCTGCGACGGCTTCGTCGGCAACGTCACTCTGAAAACCATGGAAGGTGTGATAAGACTGTTCTTGTCGCTACTCAAGTCATCCTCCGAAGGGGGGAAGCAGGCGTGGTGGTTAAAATTGTTGGGTCGTTGGTTACAAAAAAGGGTGGCAAGGCGTTTTGGTCATCTGAACCCCGACCAGTATAATGGTGCATGTCTGTTAGGATTGCGGGGGACCGTGATCAAGAGCCACGGCGCCGCGAACCAAAACGCGTTTGCGGTGGCAATCGAACAGGCTGTACAGGCGGTGCAGCGGCAAGTTCCGGACCGGATTGCTGCGCGCCTTGAAGCTGTATTACCCAAGAGTGACTGATCGTTCATGTATACAAAGATTCTCGGTACGGGGAGTTACTTACCCGCACAAGTGCGCACCAACGCTGACTTAGAAAAAATGGTGGATACGTCTGACGAGTGGATCGTGACTCGCACCGGTATTCGTGAACGTCGTATCGCTGCCCCGGATGAAACCGTGGCAACCATGAGCTTCCATGCTGCGTCTCACGCGCTGGAAATGGCGGGTGTGGCTAAAGAAGATATCGGCCTGATCGTGGTGGCGACCACCACCTCAAGCCATGCGTTCCCAAGTTCTGCCTGCCAGGTGCAGCAGATGCTGGGTATTCAGGACTGCGCGGCGTTTGATATCGCGGCGGCCTGTGCTGGCTTTACCTACGCCTTGAGCGTGGCCGATCAGTACGTGAAGAACGGCGCGGTAAAACATGCGCTGGTGATCGGCTCCGATGTGTTGTCACGCACGCTCGATCCAGAGGATCGCGGCACCATCATCCTGTTTGGTGATGGTGCGGGCGCGGTAGTGCTGGGAGCGTCTGAGGAGCCGGGCATTATCTCTACCCATCTGCATGCCGATGGTCGCTACGGCAATCTGCTGGCGCTGCCGAATAAAGATCGTCAGAACCCGGATCAACCTGCTTATGTCACCATGGCGGGTAACGAAGTCTTTAAAGTGGCAGTCACCGAACTGGCACATATCGTTGATGAAACGCTGAAGGCCAACGATCTTGACCGCAGCGAACTGGATTGGCTGGTTCCGCATCAGGCCAACCTGCGCATCATCAGCGCAACGGCAAAAAAACTGGGTATGGGGATGGATAAAGTGGTGGTGACGCTCGATCGTCACGGTAACACCTCTGCCGCCTCGGTACCTGCGGCGCTCGACGAAGCCGTACGCGACGGGCGCATCCAGCGTGGTCAGCTGGTGTTGCTAGAAGCATTCGGCGGTGGCTTTACCTGGGGCTCGGCGCTGGTTCGTTTTTGATTCAACAGGAATAAAAAAATGACGCAAACTGCTTTTGTTTTTCCAGGCCAGGGGTCACAAACCGTTGGCATGTTGGCCGATTTGGCCGCACAGTTTCCCATTGTGGAACAAACTTTTAGCGACGCTTCTGCGGCTTTGGGTTACGATCTGTGGCAGTTGGTACAGACCGGCCCGGCAGAAGAGCTGAATAAAACCTGGCAGACACAGCCAGCGTTGTTGGCGGCCTCCGTTGCCATCTTCCGTGTCTGGCAACAGCAGGGCGGTAACATGCCTGTGATGATGGCCGGCCACAGCCTGGGTGAATACTCGGCGCTGGTGTGTGCCGGTGTGCTGGATTTTGCTGCGGCTATCCGTTTGGTAGAGCTGCGTGGCAAACTGATGCAGGAAGCGGTACCGGAAGGTACCGGTGCCATGTACGCCATCATCGGTCTGGATAATGACTCGATTGCCAAAGCCTGTGAGGAGTCAGCTCAAGGCCAGGTAGTTTCACCGGTGAACTTCAACTCTCCGGGGCAGGTCGTTATCGCGGGCAACAAAGAAGCGGTTGAGCGTGCAGGTGCAGCTTGCAAGGCGGCGGGAGCCAAACGTGCACTGCCGTTGCCGGTGAGCGTGCCTTCGCACTGCGCACTGATGAAGCCGGCTGCCGATAAGCTGGCTGTAGCGCTGCAAGACATCACCTTCAATGCGCCGTTAGTACCGGTAGTCAATAACGTTGATGTACGCGCAGAAATCGCGCCAGAAGCCATCCGCAGTGCGTTGGTTCGCCAACTGTACAGCCCGGTGCGCTGGACGGAAAGCGTAGAATTTATGGCGGCAGAGGGTGTGACTCTGCTGTTGGAAGTGGGCCCAGGCAAAGTGCTGACCGGCCTGACCAAACGCATTGTCGACACTTTGACGGCGGCAGCGGTTAACGATACTGCCAGCCTGTCTGCGGCGTTGGAACAGTAAAAGAGGATAACCATGAGCTTCGAAGGGAAAATTGTCCTGGTCACCGGCGCAAGCCGCGGTATTGGCCGGGCTATTGCAGAGTTGTTTGTTGCACGTGGCGCCAAGGTTATCGGCACTGCTACCAGCGAGAGCGGTGCTGAAGCCATCAGCAGCTATCTGGGTGAGAAAGGCAAAGGCTATATGCTGAACGTGGTTGATGCTCAATCTATCGACAACGTTTTGACCTCGATTCGCGCAGAATTTGGCGAAATCGACATTTTAGTGAATAATGCCGGGATTACGCGTGATAACCTGCTGATGCGAATGAAGGATGATGAGTGGCAGGATATCCTGGACACTAATCTGACTTCCGTATTCCGTCTGTCAAAAGCGGTAATGCGAGCTATGATGAAAAAGCGGTTTGGCCGTATCATCTCTATCGGTTCCGTTGTTGGCACCATGGGGAATGCAGGGCAGGCTAACTACGCGGCGGCTAAAGCCGGTCTGATTGGTTTTAGTAAGTCTTTGGCACGTGAGATCGCTTCACGTGGCATTACGGTCAACGTCGTGGCTCCTGGCTTTATTGAGACGGACATGACACGGGCGTTGACAGAAGATCAACGCGCAGGCATTTTGACTCAGGTTCCGGCTAGCCGGCTTGGGGAAGCTAAAGAAATCGCCAGCGCTGTTGCATTTTTAGCCTCTGACGAGGCCAGCTACATCACCGGTGAAACGTTACATGTCAATGGCGGCATGTATATGATTTAAAAAATGCGAAAACTATTTGCGTTATTTGAGGTAAAAACCGCAAAATAGCGTAAAATCGTGGTTTGACCAGCCGGGATTTAGTTGCATCTTTTTCAACATTTTATACACTACGAAAACCATCGCGAAAGCGAGTTTTGATAGGAAATTTAAGAGTATGAGCACTATCGAAGAACGCGTTAAGAAAATCATTGTTGAGCAACTGGGTGTTAAGCAGGAAGAAGTATTGAACAACGCTTCTTTCGTTGAAGACCTGGGCGCTGATTCTCTTGACACCGTTGAGCTGGTAATGGCTCTGGAAGAAGAATTCGACACCGAAATTCCAGACGAAGAAGCTGAGAAAATCACTACTGTGCAAGCAGCTATTGATTTCATCAACGCTAGCCAGCAGTAAGCGAACATATCTAGGCGGTCACTCGACCGCCTAAGTTTTTTCTATCCCTAGCGTCATATTTTCCCTCCTTGGAGGACAAACGTGTCTAAGCGTCGAGTAGTTGTGACCGGACTGGGCATGTTGTCTCCTGTCGGCAATACGGTAGAGTCCACATGGAATGCTCTTCTTGCCGGTCAGAGTGGCATCAGCCTGATCGACCATTTCGATACTACTGCCTATGCAACGCGCTTTGCTGGCTTGGTAAAGAATTTTAACTGTGAAGATTTCATCTCGCGCAAAGATGCGCGCAAGATGGATGCCTTCATTCAATACGGCATCGTCGCCGGCATGCAAGCCATGCAGGATGCGGGGCTGGATATCAACGAGGCGAACGCCAATCGTATTGGTGCCGCTATCGGCTCCGGTATCGGCGGCCTGGGGTTGATTGAAGAAAACCATAGCTCACTGGTTAACGGTGGCCCACGGAAAATCAGTCCGTTCTTTGTGCCTTCGACCATTGTGAACATGATTGCCGGTCACCTGACCATTATGTATGGCATGCGTGGCCCAAGTATTTCCATCGCTACTGCCTGTACCTCAGGTGTCCATAACATTGGCCATGCCGCACGTATCATTGCTTACAATGATGCCGATGTGATGCTGGCCGGTGGTGCAGAAAAAGCCAGTACCCCTCTGGGTGTCGGCGGCTTTGGGGCAGCTCGTGCGCTCTCAACCCGTAATGACAACCCACAGGCCGCAAGCCGCCCCTGGGATAAAGACCGTGATGGTTTTGTCCTGGGCGATGGTGCGGGGATGATGGTGCTGGAAGAGTACGAACACGCAAAACAACGCGGTGCGAAAATTTACGCCGAAATTGTCGGGTTTGGTATGAGCAGCGATGCCTACCACATGACATCGCCACCGGAAAACGGTGCCGGTGCCGCCTTGGCGATGGAAAACGCACTGCGTGATGCAGGTGTGACAACGTCACAGATTGGCTATATCAACGCGCATGGCACCTCGACGCCGGCCGGTGATAAAGCCGAAACCCAAGCGGTGAAATCCGTATTTGGTAGCGATGCCAACCGGGTAATGGTCAGCTCCACTAAATCGATGACCGGTCACCTGCTGGGTGCCGCTGGGGCGATTGAGTCGATCTTTACCGTGTTGGCTCTGCGCGATCAGGCGGTTCCACCTACCATCAATCTGGATAATCCGGATGAAGGTTGCGATCTGGACTTCGTACCACACGAAGCGCGTCAGACTAAAGATATGGAGTTCACGCTGTGTAACTCCTTCGGCTTCGGTGGCACCAACGGCTCGCTGATTTTCCGTCGGGTATAGTTCTAGCCAACTCAAGCTGATAAAGGCCCGGTGCACTCTGACCGGGCTTTTTTTATGGTGCCAGGCCGTCTATCGTAGTATGTGCCTGATATGCTGTCGTAGTGAAACCACAGTGAGGAAACGCATGTACTGGATAAATGGACAACAACATGACGCCCTGGCAGCCAGCGATCGCGGTTTGCAGTTTGGCGATGGCTGCTTTACCACCTCCAGGGTGGTGGATGGCAACATCGATCTCTTCCCCTGGCATCTTGAACGCATGCAGCAGGCGGCGCAGAGGTTGCTACTGCCTGCTGTGGACTGGGCTGCATTGGAACTTGAGATGCGCCATGCGGCTAGTTCTCTCCCCCATGGCGTGGTCAAAGCGATACTGACCAGAGGCAGTGGTGGACGAGGTTACAGCCCGCACGGTTGCGCTGCACCTACACGGATCGTTTCACGCAGCACCTATCCCACGCATTACCTGTCATGGCGTGAAGAAGGGATCAGCCTGGCGCTCAGCCCGGTTGCGCTGGCACGTAACCCACTGCTGGCTGGCTTGAAACACCTTAACCGCCTGGAGCAGGTGTTGATCCGCGCACATCTTGACCAGGCCGATGCCCATGAGGCGCTGGTGCTTGACACTGCGGGTATGCTGGTGGAATGCTGTGCGGCTAATTTGTTCTGGCGCAAAGGAAAAAGCGTCTTTACGCCAAATCTGGATCAGGCGGGTGTCGCTGGTGTGATGCGCCGCCGCGTGATTGAACTTCTGGCGGGCAGCGAGTATCTACTGCATTACGTCAGTGAACCGCTAGAGACGCTGGCCGATGCGGAGGAAGTGCTGATATGCAACGCGCTGATGCCGTTGCTGCCGGTGAATAGGGCACAATCATGGCGCTACCCTTCGCGCCAACTGTATGATTTTTTGCGACCACACTGTTAATGATGGCTGATTGATGAAGAGAAAAAAGCTCAAGATTGTTGTACTGCTGCTACTCCTGGTGTTGGCTTCGCTGTATTGGGGGCATCAGAGGATTGAACGCTTTGCCGATACTCCGCTGGCGATTGGGCAGGAAACCTACTTCAAACTGCCTGTAGGCACTGGCCGTGTGGCACTGGAAGGGCTGCTGGTGCGCGACAAGTTGATCCACAATGGCCGCTGGTTCCCGTGGTTACTGCGCCTGGAGCCGGAACTGGCCGAATTCAAGGCTGGCACCTACCGTTTAACCCCGGGGATGACGGTACGCCAGATGCTGAAACTGTTGGCGAGCGGCAAAGAGGCCCAGTTCAGCGCGCGCTTTATCGAAGGTTCGCGTCTGAAAGATTGGCTGCAGGTGCTGCAAGAGTCTAAATATGTCAAACATACCCTGACAGGTAAAAGCGAGGCGGAAATCGCCAAGGCGCTGGGGCTGCCGGAGGGGGGCGTGCTGGAAGGTCGTTTGTATCCAGATACCTATCTCTATACGGCAGGAACCACCGATCAGGCATTGTTAAAGCGTTCGCAGCTGCGGATGTATAAGGCATTGCAGGACGTCTGGCATGCGCGAGACACCAGCTTGCCCTACAAAACGCCGGAAGAGTTGCTGACGATGGCTTCAATCATTGAGAAAGAGACTGCGGTAGCGGAAGAGCGAACCAAGGTCGCTTCAGTGTTTATCAATCGCCTGCGTCTGGGTATGCGTTTGCAAACCGATCCTACGGTGATCTACGGCATGGGCGACAGTTATACCGGTAACATCACCCGTAAGGATCTGGAGACGGCAACGCCCTATAACACCTATGTGATCAGTGGCCTGCCGCCAACGCCGATCGCCATGCCAAGCCGTGCTTCACTGGAAGCTGCTGCCAATCCGGCTAAAACCGATTATTTGTACTTTGTTGC
Source organism: Serratia sp. ASV30 (assembly GCF_016428815.1). Taxonomy (NCBI): domain Bacteria; kingdom Pseudomonadati; phylum Pseudomonadota; class Gammaproteobacteria; order Enterobacterales; family Yersiniaceae; genus Serratia; species Serratia sp. ASV30. The sequence goes on from NZ_JAELTL010000038.1 coordinate 49,889, forward strand.
CGACGGTAAGGGTGGCCATACGTTCACCACCAACCTGGCCAGCCATAATGCGGCTGTACGTGCCTATCGGCAGGTACAAAAGGAAAAGAATGAAAAGTAACTTTATAGTGATTGAAGGGTTGGAAGGCGCGGGTAAAACTACCGCGCGCAATACCGTGGTCAGCGTGCTTAACGAGCAGGGTATTAACGACATTGTATTTACCCGTGAACCGGGCGGTACGCCATTGGCGGAGAAGTTGCGCGAGCTGTTTAAATGCGGCGCAGAGGGCGATTTGCCAACCATCAAGGCGGAACTGCTGATGATTTATGCCGCGCGGGTACAACTGGTTGAAACCGTGATCCAGCCAGCGTTGGCGCGGGGAACCTGGGTGGTTGGCGATCGTCACGACCTTTCCGCGCAAGCCTATCAGGGCGGGGGCCGGGGAATCGATCCACATTTGATGAGTTCGCTGCGTGATACGGTATTGGGTGACTTCCGGCCCGACCTGACCCTGTATCTCGACTTACCGCCGTCGGTGGGCCTGCAAAGAGCGCGCGCGCGCGGAGAGTTGGATCGTATAGAGCAAGAAGCGCTGCCGTTCTTTGAACGTACCCGTGCGCGCTATCTTGAACTGGCGGCGCAGGATGCGAGCATCGTTACCATAGATGCGGCACAAACGCTGGAACAGGTCACCGCCGATATTCGCCAGGTGGTCTTACAGTGGCTGCAACAGCAGGAAGTGGCGTAATGAACTGGTACCCGTGGCTTAACGCTCCCTATCGTCATTTGGTGGGGCAGTATGCGGCTGGGCGTGGCCATCACGCATTACTGCTGCATGCGGCGGTGGGCAACGGCGATGCTGAGCTACTCTATGCCCTTAGCCGTTGGCTGATCTGCCAAAAGCGCAATGGTGAAAAGAGCTGCGGTGAGTGTCACAGCTGCCGGTTGATGCTGGCAGGCAACCACCCAGACTACCACGTACTGGCCCCGGAAAAGGGCAAAAGCAGCCTGGGTATCGAACCAATCCGCCAAGTGATTGAGATCCTCTATTCCCATGCTCAGCAAGGGGGAGCTAAGGTAGTGTGGCTGTCGCAGGCAGAGCTGTTGACCGAGGCCGCCGCCAACGCCTTGCTGAAAACCCTGGAAGAGCCTCCGGCCAATACCTACTTCCTGCTAGGTTGCCGTGAGCCCTCAAGCCTGCTGGCGACGCTGCGTAGCCGCTGTTTCTACTGGCATCTGGCCAGCCCGGATGAGCAGCTTAGCCTGCAATGGCTGAACCGCCAGGGCGCGGGCAATCCGATCGATCGCCTGACCGCATTACGCTTGCATGACGGTGCTCCACTCGCTGCCGAACAGTTGCTGCAACCAAATCGCTGGCAACAGCGGGCCGCACTGTGCAACGCCTTGAGCGCTGCTCTGCCGCAGTGCGATATGTTGGCCCTGTTGCCGGCACTGAACCATGACGACGTGGCGGACCGGCTACACTGGCTGTGCGCGTTGCTGATGGATGCGATGAAATACCAGCAGGGAGCCGCGAGCTATGCTCTGAATCAGGATCAACTGCCGTTGGTCCAGCAGTTGGCCAGCCGTTTGAGCAGCGTTTCGCTCCAGAAAATCATGCAGCAGTGGCTTAACTGCCGCCATCAGTTACTCAGCGTGGTTGGCGTTAATCGCGAGCTGTTGCTGACAGAACAGTTACTAGGTTGGGAGCAGATGCTCGGCGCTACCGGTTACTCATCCCCTCATTCGTTGTAAAAGAGTTAATTATCATGTTATTAGTAGATTCTCACTGCCATCTCGACAGCCTGGATTTTGCCACCTTGCACCACAGCGTGGACGATGCCCTGGTCAAAGCCAAAGCGCAGGATGTGGGTTTTGTGCTGGCGGTTGCCACCACGTTGCCGGGTTACCAGGCGATGACTCAACTGATCGGTCAACGTAACGATGTCGCGTTCTCCTGTGGCGTTCATCCGTTGAATCTGGAGGGGGGCTACGATTATGCCGAACTGCGCAGTCTGGCAGCGGCTGAACAGGTGGTTGCCCTGGGGGAGACCGGGCTGGATTACTTCTATCAGCAAGACAATATCCCGTTGCAGCAAGAGTCGTTCCGCCAACATATTCGTATTGGCCGGGATCTCAACAAGCCGGTGATTGTGCATACGCGTGATGCGCGTGACGATACGTTGGCCATTCTGCGTGAAGAAAACGCACAGGATTGCGGCGGCGTGCTGCATTGTTTTACCGAAGATTTGCCAACGGCGAAAGCCTTGCTCGATCTGGGGTTCTATATCTCGTTCTCCGGCATTGTCACTTTCCGTAACGCCGAGCCGCTGCGCGAGGTGGCCCGCTATGTGCCATTGGATCGCATGCTGGTGGAAACCGACTCGCCATACCTGGCGCCAGTTCCCCATCGTGGTAAAGAAAACCAACCTGCCTATGTGCGTGACGTCGCGGAATACCTGGCCGTATTGAAGGGCGTTAGCCTGGAAAACCTGGCGCAAGCGACCACCAGCAACTTTTCACGTTTGTTTCACATCGAACTCTGATCCTTCGTCTAGGCTTAGCGAACCGCTGGCGATAATCTAATTCTTTTTAAGCTCGTAATTAATCCTCGAAACGGGTAATGTTCCCACCCGTTTCAGGGGAGCTGCCGGGCGAATTTTCATCTTTCTTCACAAAAAGTAGACGATTTTTGAAAAATGGCCGGTCAGATTCATCGAAACGTGACTGCCATCAAACATTGTTCAGGGTATTTATTTTACTCTGCGTAAAAATTAAAGGGGTGCTCAGACACCCTGAAAATGCAGGGGTTTTCTCTCCCCCCTCTGCAACGCGAAAATTCGCGAGAAGTAGCAAAGCACTATTACTCAGGAGCACACTCAACTATGTTCAAGAACGCATTTGCCAACCTGCAAAAAGTAGGTAAATCGCTGATGCTGCCGGTTTCCGTATTGCCTATCGCAGGTATCCTGCTGGGCGTCGGTTCCGCCAACTTTAGCTGGCTACCGCTGGTAGTCTCTCACGTGATGGCGGAAGCCGGCGGTTCCGTATTCGCCAATATGCCGTTGATCTTCGCTATCGGTGTTGCCCTGGGCTTCACTAACAACGACGGCGTTTCTGCACTGGCTGCGGTAGTGGCTTATGGCATCATGGTGAAAACCATGGCCGTGGTTGCACCGCTGGTGCTGCATTTGCCAGCCGAAGAGATTGCGGCGAAACACCTGGCGGATACCGGTGTGCTCGGGGGGATTATCTCCGGTGCCATTGCTGCCTACATGTTTAACCGTTTCTTCCGCATTCAGTTGCCAGAATACCTGGGCTTCTTTGCCGGTAAGCGTTTTGTGCCGATCATCTCTGGTCTGGCCGCTATCATTCTGGGTGTGATCCTCTCCTTCATCTGGCCGCCAATCGGTACGGCTATCCAGACCTTCTCACAATGGGCGGCTTATCAGAACCCAGTGGTCGCGTTTGGTATCTACGGTTTTGTTGAGCGTGCTCTGGTACCGTTTGGTCTGCACCACATTTGGAACGTACCTTTCCAGATGCAGATCGGCGAATACACCAATGCCGCTGGTCAAGTGTTCCACGGCGACATTCCGCGTTACATGGCGGGTGACCCAACAGCAGGTATGCTGTCTGGTGGCTTCCTGTTTAAAATGTATGGCCTGCCTGCTGCAGCGATTGCGATCTGGCACTCTGCCAAGCCGGAAAACCGTGCCAAAGTCGGCGGTATCATGATCTCCGCTGCGCTGACCTCGTTCCTGACCGGTATTACCGAGCCGATCGAGTTCGCCTTCATGTTCGTTGCGCCGATCCTGTACGTCATCCATGCGATCCTGGCCGGTCTGGCGTTCCCAATCTGTATTCTGTTGGGTATGCGTGACGGTACCAGCTTCTCACACGGTCTGATCGACTTCATCGTCCTGAGTGGCAACAGCAGCAAAATCTGGCTGTTCCCAATCGTTGGTGTCATCTACGGTCTGGTGTACTACACCATCTTCCGCGTGCTGATTGCCAAGCTGGATCTGAAAACCCCTGGCCGTGAAGACAATGCTTCCGAGCAGGTGGCTCAGGGTGGTTCTGAAATGTCTGCTGCGCTGGTTCAGGCATTCGGCGGTAAAGAGAACATCACCAACCTGGATGCCTGTATTACCCGTCTGCGCGTTAGCGTGGCCGACGTATCCAAGGTTGACCAGGCTGGTCTGAAAAAACTGGGTGCTGCCGGTGTGGTTGTGGCTGGCTCAGGCGTTCAGGCGATCTTTGGTACTAAATCCGACAACCTGAAAACCGATATGGATGAATACATCCGTAACCACTGATTCAGGTAGGGGAGTTAATGGGGAGGCTTAGGCCTCCCTTTTTTTATGGGTTGATTAACAACATGGGGAGGGGCGCTCATGGATCTCTGCTCAAACAACCAACAGGCGGGGCAAGCCCCGCCGTTGGGTTGCCTTACCTTGCGGATTCGTAAGCCATCATGGCTGCAACCTCCGTTTCTCCGCTACGAATGCGGATCTCACAGAGTCTTTTCCTGGTCATCCAGGTAAACACCAGTACGGTGATACAGAGAATAACCAGGGCCATTACGACTAACTTTTGCGGCATGATAGCCTCCTTGTCCTTGCCTTTCGGCTGTCTCTTATACACATCTGACGCTGCCGACGATGCCAACTAAAAAAGTGGGGGTGTGGGGGGGGGGGGGGGGGGGGGGGGGGGGGGGGGGGGGG
>NZ_JAELTL010000280.1:0-264 GCF_016428815.1 Serratia sp. ASV30
CGCGAGTTCGCTTCTCTTTGTATATGCCATTGTAGCACGTGTGTAGCCCTACTCGTAAGGGCCATGATGACTTGACGTCATCCCCACCTTCCTCCGGTTTATCACCGGCAGTCTCCTTTGAGTTCCCGCCATTACGCGCTGGCAACAAAGGATAAGGGTTGCGCTCGTTGCGGGACTTAACCCAACATTTCACAACACGAGCTGACGACAGCCATGCAGCACCTGTCTCACAGTTCCCGAAGGCACCAATCCATCTCTGGAAAG
>NZ_JAELTL010000281.1:0-264 GCF_016428815.1 Serratia sp. ASV30
CCACAGCGTTAGCGGTGCTATCACCCGTCACACCGCCAGCTAAACCTGCTGCCAGCGTCGATAGCGCACTGAGACTCTGCTTCTGCTCCTCACTCAGTTTAGCAATTTTTTCCGGCGTGTCTGCACCATATAACTTTTCTGCCAGATAACGCGCGGCCAATTCACCACCAGCGGCCCCCGCAGCACCCGCGGCTGCCGAGTTGCCACTCACTTGTGCCGCTATCGCCCCCCACACCGCATGGGCAAGCGCGTTGGCCGTTTCAT
>NZ_JAELTL010000282.1:0-260 GCF_016428815.1 Serratia sp. ASV30
CCCGTCCGCCGCTCGTCACCCAGGAGCAAGCTCCTTGTGCTACCGCTCGACTTGCATGTGTTAGGCCTGCCGCCAGCGTTCAATCTGAGCCATGATCAAACTCTTCAATTAAAAGCTTGATTTGCTGCAACTCGTGCAGCGATGCTCGAAAATTAACTTTCGTAATAATTCATTCGCATGAATTACTGCTTGGTCACTCTTCAAGACTTGATATTTTTTTGCTACCGAAGTAGCTGGATATCGTCTTGTGAGTGCCCACA
>NZ_JAELTL010000283.1:0-260 GCF_016428815.1 Serratia sp. ASV30
CCCCCCCCCCCCCCCCCCCCCCCCCCCCCCCCCCCCCCCCCCCCCCCCCCCCCCCCCCCCCCCCCCCCCCCCCCCCCCCCCCCCCCCCCCCCCCCCCCCCCCCCCCCCCCTTTTTCATGATCCGGCGACCACCGAGATCTACACCCAGTTGGCATCGTCGGCAGCGTCAGATGTGTATAAGAGACAGGTGCCGTTCTTCGCTTGCCAAACTCGAGTGCGGGATTTGGACAAACGTGAGCACACCAAGCACATGCTTAGGC
>NZ_JAELTL010000284.1:0-258 GCF_016428815.1 Serratia sp. ASV30
CCTTCACGGGCAAGGCGGAAGCGGGCAGCACCGTCACCATTCTGGACAATGGCAGCGCCATTGGCAGCGTAGTGGCGGACGGCAGCGGCAACTGGACGTTTACCCCGGGCACTGGCCTGGTGAACGGTGACCACGACTTCACCACCACGGTGACCGACCCGGCCGGCAACACCAGCGCCGAGGGCGAGCACCTGAAAGTGACGGTGGATGTGGTTCCGGGCCAGGTAGCGTTGAGCACCCTGGTGGACGATGTGGGTC
>NZ_JAELTL010000285.1:0-258 GCF_016428815.1 Serratia sp. ASV30
GGTCGGCGTCGGATCGTCCGTCGCACTGCCGCTGACCATGTTCTGCAACTGTACGCTGCCCACATCGTCCGCCGCCGAGTCGATAAACGGAACCGTTGGTTGCACCGTGTCAACCGTGAACATCCAGTTGCTGCTGGTGCTCGGGTTGCCCGCCGGATCCACCGCCGTGGCGCTCAGGCTGTGTGCGCCCTGGCCCAGATCGGTGGTTGGCGTGAAGCTCCAGGTACCATCGCCTTTCGCCGTGGTGCTGCCCAGCAC
>NZ_JAELTL010000286.1:0-258 GCF_016428815.1 Serratia sp. ASV30
TATGTTGATACCCCTGCCCGTCGTCGTCACACAGGATCAGGGTGCGCAGCACTTCGTGCCGGTCAACCACCTTCATCAGGGCCTGTGCCACTTTCTGCGGATCGGTACCGGCCTGCAGCTTGAGCGTAAGTGGGACGTTGTAGGCGTTGCTGCCTTCTTCATAACGGTCGATAAACCACAGGCGCTCCTGGGCAAACGACAGCCGCTGTTCCTCAGGCCGGGCGATCGACGGTGCCTGGATGATCTGGCTACCCTGCG
>NZ_JAELTL010000287.1:0-257 GCF_016428815.1 Serratia sp. ASV30
GCCCAGCACGGTGTCGCCGTCCTGTACCGTCACCAGGCTGCCCGGCTTGCCGCTGCCGGTGAGCTCCGGACGGGTATCGTCCGTTACGCCCCCTGCCACAATATTACCGGTGATCGGACCCACATCATCCTTCACCGAACCGATGCTGACCGGAACCTTGCTGTCATCCACCACAATGTTGATGCCCGGGCTTGGCTCGCTGGTGTTGCCCGCCGGATCGGTGACGGTGGTGCTCAGATTATGATCGCCGTTGCCCA
>NZ_JAELTL010000288.1:0-256 GCF_016428815.1 Serratia sp. ASV30
TTAAGGTCCCTGAAGGAACGTTTAAGACTAAGACGTTGATAGGCTGGGTGTGTAAGTGCAGCGATGCATTGAGCTAACCAGTACTAATGATCCGTGAGGCTTAACCTTACAACACCAAAGGTGTTTTGAAGAGATTGAAGTAGATTTTCAGCGAAGTTCCGAGATTGGTTTCGATGGCGACACGAGAGTGACGCGGTTGGAATGAAACAGAATTTGCCTGGCGGCAATAGCGCGGTGGTCCCACCTGACCCCATGC
>NZ_JAELTL010000289.1:0-255 GCF_016428815.1 Serratia sp. ASV30
GTCCAGACTCCTACGGGAGGCAGCAGTGGGGAATATTGCACAATGGGCGCAAGCCTGATGCAGCCATGCCGCGTGTGTGAAGAAGGCCTTCGGGTTGTAAAGCACTTTCAGCGAGGAGGAAGGGTTCGGTGTTAATAGCACCGTTCATTGACGTTACTCGCAGAAGAAGCACCGGCTAACTCCGTGCCAGCAGCCGCGGTAATACGGAGGGTGCAAGCGTTAATCGGAATTACTGGGCGTAAAGCGCACGCAGGC
>NZ_JAELTL010000039.1:0-53550 GCF_016428815.1 Serratia sp. ASV30
CCCCCCCCCCCCCCCCCCCCCCCCCCCCCCCCCCCCCCCCCCCCCCCCCCCCCCCCCCCCCCCCCCCCCCCCCCCCCCCCCCCCCCCCCCCCCCACCGCGATCTACACCCAGTTGGCATCGTCGGCAGCGTCAGATGTGTATAAGAGACAGGATGAAGAGGATGCTGATTGCTAATAGCACATGTAATAAAAACAGTGTGTTTGATGTGTTTTTATCCATGCAACATAATGGAGAAGGCTATCTGTTAGTTTCAGGAACTTATTCGTGTCCTGATTCTGATCAAACGTCGGTAGATGGCATTGAGAGGTTTACCTACAAAAAAGAAGGTAATTATTACTCCCTTTATTTTAAAAATAAAAACAAAGAGTTAAGTGATATTTTTAATGTGCTTAACTATGACAATATCAAGATAAAGATCACGCCGATGACTAACGGTGATTATATTATCGCTTCGCCGATTGAGACCATCATGATGTGTTCCACTGAATAAGTTGTCTGTTCGTAACAGAAGGCCATTAAGGCCTCCATCTTGTGCTAACAATAATATTAAGTGGTGTTTTTTTATACTGACTGGATTCATTTTATACCGATTATCCTTTCGCCAAATCTAAAGCCCAAGCTTATTGCAGCTTGGGCTTTTTTGTTTGTGGTTTTTTCGGGTATGCCATTCACTGTCATTAGACTAAATTGATTGAGATTAGGATAGATAAAGTGGTTGTGTCGCGTTAACGGAGGAAAGACGAAAAAATTAGGGCTATCTATTTTTCAGGCGGCCAACAGATAAAATTGTTCCGCCGGTGATAAATGCTCCCCGACTGGATGCTGAAGTGGCTTTGTTGAATAAATCGGGTTTAGATAAAACTACCCCCTATCAGTCGTTTTCTCAGGCAATCCGTACACTTTTTGGCATGCCTGCACGCGTCATTTTGTTTAAGGCACGGATCATGGCCATAGCCTCTCCGACCTGTGCATCATAGTCACGCAGCGTAAGATGCCCGCCGAACAGTTGTTTTGGAGAGCATGAAAAAGCGTGGGGCAGCCGTAATCTACGCTGCCATCGCTGATACCTTTCCATCACTTTGTTCGCCTATTGAGAACCCCGTATACCAGCAAGCGAATTTATCCTGCAGCTCATTGTTCAGAACAGCGGTCCGGGTCTGTAACAAATAATGCGCACCTTTTCTGCTCCACTGCATCTGCTGTTTTTTGGCCATTCGTCTGGCGATCACTTCATTGATCGTTGATTCCACAAACGCCGTTGAAACAGGTTCTCCGTACCGGTGCATTTCACCGTAGTTTGGGATCATCATCTTATTGTTCCGGATGTAGGTATACATTTCATGCAGTTGTTTTTGCAGGGATTTCAGGTTTGTATAGCTGAGTTCAGGGTCATCGCAGTACATGCTGCAGTCATCAATATGTTCCAGTGCGGCGGCAACATTACCATGCCAGAGGTATCGTTTAGTGCTTTCCAGAAGCGCCAAAACCTTACTGCCCGTCTCCGGATCTGATGCTTGCAGCCCCTTTGCATATTGCATTAACACAGTCAACCGCATCGTAATATGAAACCAGTCAAGCACATGAGTTGACTCAGGATACATACCGAACTGCAGTTCCCTCAGGTTATCCGCGCCATCGGATAAAAAAATATCTGCTGGTTGGCCTGCATTCCCTGGGTGGAGAGGTGTGCCATTAGTCTGCGTTCCGGATGGCAGTCGTCATTCTGGACAAAACCAAAGCGGCGCGTGTCTGCCGGAGACCCGACTGAAAAGGATTTGCCGGCAATAATTTCAAAATTACGCTTTTTGTCGTCCCGATCCCGAACATAACCCCCATCAATACCTACCACAAGCGGTTTACCTGGTCTGGGCAGGTTCCCCCAGTCGCGGGGGCAACCGGAAAGAAAGCCAGAATTCGCTTCTGCCTCTGCCTCTGCATCAAGGCGCTGCGCCACCTGACATAAGTGATTCCTCACCGTTGAGGCATTTAGGCTGTCTCCCACTGGCAGAATATCTTTCAGCAGACGGGTTGTCATTTCATACGAGATCATTGAGGCCCAGCGGGTTTCTATATATTTCAGGGCAGGATGAGTGTGATCGCCCGCCCAGTCACTGAGAAGGCTGACGGTCTTTGTTGTACTTTCTTCGCAGCGGCATCGGTACACCCGGAGCCCCGATACGGGAATAATGCCAAACAGTGTCCGGTACTGTATTTTCTGCCGGCCTTTGATTCTGCGCGCTGCAAGGCAGTGAGGACACTGGATATGCTGGTGAGTGTATTCGTCCGCCTGCTGCTGAACCATTGACTGCTGGACGGTATTCAGCAAGCTCTTCGACTCTGAAAGCGATAATCCGATATCATTTCGGGCATCTCCTGACTTCTGTAATGTCATCAGTTCTTCCGTTCGACTCACGCCTGACTCATCGGTTATAACTATCTGGAGCGTCAATTTCATCGTTGCCTCCTGCGGTGGTGGGATTATCTCCTGGTTACTGGTTTTTCATCTGGTTGCGAAGTTTATAATATATTGAAATGCCGAGGCTTACGTGGTCGCAGGCGATCCTGAGTCTGACACCTCTGGTCCTGAGCGCGCCAATTTCCTGAATTAGAGAAGTATACCTTTATAGATATCCGTCAGCGGCGGCGACCCAACCAGATCACTTCAGGTTCCAGTGCTGGCGCCGCCAGGTCGAGTTTGCTCAATTGCCTGTTGATTTTATTGCGATTGAACCGAACAGCATCCAGGTCGTCAACAAATGCCCGGATATCACCGACCGTTGCTGTATCATCGGCATTAACGATGGCCTCCAGAAACGACAGCGTCTTATCAGCTTCATCCTCGGGGGTTGCTCCGGGCATGCCATGACCGCTTGTACAAAACGGTGTTTTCAGCGTTGAGTCTTCATGAATGGCCTCAACCCGAACGTCATGAAGCCAGTGCTCAAAGAAGTTGTATTCGTAGGTAAAGCGATCGCCGATATCAAAACTAAAATCATCAATCACGGTCTGGAACGGGTTATCCGGAAAGCCAATGCCACCGTCGTAAGAGATACCGTAATCTTTGCCGTAAATATGAAACTGATGGAGGTAATCATCACCCCAGCCCTGCACGATCTGGAAAATGGAGTGAAGTGCGGCCAGCGACGTATCAGCAGCGATTCTTAGCCGGCGCCAGACCATGGGACTGACTCCACGAACAGCGATTTTGATGACGTAGATCTTCATAGCCAGGTAACAGGTATTGTTATGAAATGATGTTGGTTATTCTAGCCCCAGCAGGCGATACATTCGGTGACTGCCCCACACTTTTTCATGCTCTCGTTATCTTGCCGATGAACCTGAATATAGCGCGGTAATGCTTTAATACTGCCAACTGCATATTCGGACATAGTGAAACCTCACGTACTCTGATTTATGTACGCCGTGGGTAATAATCGAAAGACTGGCTCAGCAAAAAGCATAACATTCGCTATTGTGTCGGGCATTATGCAAATGACCTAGATTTGGCGTTTTCCGGAGGTCAATCTTTGGCATTGTGCTAATCCGCTGTGAGATAGCTCACGCAACCGCGGGAACCGTGAACCAGCCCGCGCCTGATTGGGCATACGCCATAAACAAGCTGCCATATTAGCCCTGTTATTGGGTTATTTGCCCGATGAGTCCCGGCAGCCGGTTCCCTATACTTTTCTCCACCAAGCGTTAATGCGTTTAAAAATTGCCGATGCCGTATTAATCGAACTGCTCAAAAAAGGCTGCAATTTAATTTAAACCTTTCGTTCTGAGATATTTTTAGCGGTTTTTCAGGATGAATATAGTAATGCAGGAGAGCATCATGTCTACTATCAGCGCTGCCAACAGTGCCATCAAGCGAACCAATAAGCGTTACTGGATCGTGGTAATGCTGTTTATCGTCACCTCATTCAACTATGGCGATCGTGCCACGCTTTCTATTGCCGGTACCGCAATGGCTCAGGATATTGGCCTCGATCCGGTTGGAATGGGTTATATCTTTTCGGCGTTTTCCTGGGCCTATGTGATTGGCCAGATCCCCGGTGGCTGGTTACTGGATCGCTTTGGCTCCAAACGGGTCTACTTCTGGAGCATCTTCATCTGGTCGCTGTTTACCTTGCTGCAAGGCTTCGTGGATATCTTCAGCGGTTTTGGCATCGTGATAGCGCTGTTTGCGTTGCGCTTCCTGGTCGGTCTGGCAGAAGCACCGTCATTCCCCGGTAACAGCCGGATTGTCGCCGCCTGGTTCCCTGCCCATGAACGTGGCACAGCGGTATCGATCTTCAACTCGGCCCAATACTTTGCCACGGTGATCTTCGCACCGATCATGGGCTGGCTGACGCATGCCGTTGGCTGGTCGCACGTGTTCTTCTTTATGGGTGGGCTGGGCATCATCCTGAGCTTTGTCTGGCTTAAGGTGCTGCACAATCCCAAAGACCACCCCAGCATCAACCAGGCCGAACTGGACTATATCGAAGCCGGCGGTGCCTTGATCAATATGGATCAGAAACAGGCCACGCAGGTGAAGGTCAAAGGCGAGAAGTGGTTCCAGATCAAGCAGCTGCTGCAATCACGCATGATGATTGGCGTCTATATCGGCCAGTACTGCATCAATGCGCTGACCTATTTCTTTATCACCTGGTTCCCGGTGTATCTGGTGCAGGCGCGGGGGATGTCGATCCTCAAGGCTGGCTTTGTCGCCTCGGTTCCGGCCATTTGTGGTTTTGTCGGTGGGGTGCTCGGCGGCGTGATTTCCGACTATCTGATGCGTCGTACTCAGTCGCTGACCTTCGCCCGTAAAACGCCGATCGTGCTGGGCATGCTGTTGTCGATGTCGATGATCTTCTGCAACTACGTTGAAACCGAGTGGATGGTGGTGGGCATCATGGCCGCCGCGTTCTTCGGCAAGGGGCTGGGCGCGCTGGGGTGGGCAGTGATGGCAGATACCGCCCCCAAAGAAATCAGCGGCCTGAGCGGTGGCCTGTTCAATATGTTCGGCAATATCTCCGGCATCGTCACGCCGATCGCCATCGGCTACATCATTGGTACCACCGGATCGTTTAACGGCGCGCTGGTCTACGTCGGGATCCATGCGCTGTTGGCGGTGGCCAGCTACCTGTTCATCGTGGGGGATATCAAGCGTATCGAACTGAAACCGATGGCCAAGGCCAGCAGGCAGTGACACGGCGGCGAGTTTGGCAATTGACCCCAAAATTTTGAGGACATCTCTATGACTACAGCACCAAAAATTACTGCCATGCAGGTTGTACCGGTGGCCGGTTACGACAGCATGCTGCTCAATCTCAGCGGCGCTCACGCCCCATTCTTCACCCGTAATATCTTGATCTTGCAGGATAACGCCGGTAACACCGGGCTAGGGGAGATCCCTGGTGGCGAGAAAATCCGCCAGACCCTGGAAGAGGCTCAGTCCCTGGTGGTTGGCAAAACCCTGGGGGAATACAAGAACGTGATGAACCGGGTGCGCGAACGCTTTGCCGATCGGGATGCCAGCGGGCGCGGCCTACAAACCTTCGATTTGCGTACCACCATCCACGTGGTGACCGGCATTGAAGCGGCGATGCTGGATCTGCTGGGGCAATTCCTTGATGTGCCGGTAGCTGCCCTGTTAGGGGATGGGCAGCAGCGTGACTCGGTGGAAATGCTGGGTTATCTGTTCTATGTCGGCGATCGCAACAAAACGCCGCTGCCTTACCAGAGCCAGCCGGATGATGCCTGCGACTGGTATCGCCTGCGTCATGAACAAGCGCTGACGCCGCAAAGCATTGTGCGGCTGGCGGAAGCGGCTTTTGATAAGTACGGCTTCAACGATTTCAAGCTAAAGGGCGGCGTATTGGCGGGCAGTGAAGAGGCCGAAGCCGTCACGGCGTTGGCGCAGCGTTTTCCTCAGGCACGTATTACGCTCGATCCCAACGGCGCCTGGTTGCTGAAGGAGGCGATCGTGCTCGGCAAACAGCTGCGTAACGTGCTGGCCTATGCCGAAGATCCTTGCGGGGCAGAGCAGGGCTTCTCCGGGCGGGAAGTGATGGCGGAGTTCCGCCGTGCCACCGGCCTACCTACCGCGACCAATATGATCGCCACGGATTGGCGGCAGATGGGGCACACGCTGCAGTTGCAGTCGGTGGATATCCCATTGGCGGATCCTCATTTCTGGACCATGCAGGGATCGGTGCGCGTTGCGCAGATGTGCCATGAGTTCGGTCTGACCTGGGGCTCACACTCCAATAACCACTTCGATATCTCGTTGGCGATGTTCACCCATGTGGCCGCGGCGGCACCGGGCAACATTGCGGCGATCGACACCCATTGGATCTGGCAGGAGGGCAACCAACGGCTGACGCGGGAACCGCTGCAGATTGTCGGTGGCCGAGTACAGGTTCCACAACGGCCAGGATTGGGGATCGAGCTGGATCGGGATCGTTTAATGCAGGGCCATGAGCTTTACCAGAAACACGGGCTTGGAGCACGCGACGATGCGCAGGGTATGCAGTATCTGATCCCTGGCTGGATCTTTGATAACAAACGCCCGTGCCTGGTGCGTTAATCCGTCTACAGAGGAAATCTCATGAAGAGCTGCCATAACCCTTTTCGTCAATCGTTGCTCGCGGGCGAAACCCTGATCGGCTGCTGGTCTGCGCTTGCCAACCCGATCTCCACCGAAGTCTTGGGGCTGGCCGGTTTTGACTGGCTGGTGCTGGATGGCGAGCATGCGCCGAATGACATTGGCACTTTCGTGCCGCAACTGATGGCGCTGAAGGGCAGCCCTAGCGCCGCAGTGGTACGCCCGCCCTGCAACGAACCGGTGATTATCAAACGCCTGCTGGATATCGGTTTCTATAACTTTCTGATCCCGTTTGTGGAAAGTGCCGAGCAGGCACAACAGGCGGTAGCGTCGACGCGTTATCCCCCTGCGGGGATCCGTGGGGTCTCTGTGTCACACCGCAGCAACGGTTACGGCACCGTGCCGGACTATTTCGCCCAGATCAACCAGCAGATTGCGGTGCTGGTGCAGATCGAAAGCCAGCAGGGGGTCGATAACCTGGATGCGATAGCTGGCGTTGAGGGCGTTGACGGCATCTTTGTCGGGCCGGGGGATCTTTCCGCCGCTTTGGGGTATCTCGGCCAGCCTAATCATCCGGAGGTACAGGCGGTGATCCGTCATATTTTCGAGCGTGCCAGCGCACACGGTAAAGCTAGCGGCATCTTGGCACCGGCGGAGGCTGATGCTCGCCGTTATCTGGAATGGGGAGCCAGGTTCGTGGCCGTTGGCAGCGATCTTGGTGTATTCCGCACGGCCACGCAGGCCTTGTGCGATCGGTTTAAACAGGGTGTTGAATAAGGAGAGCGGGATGAAAATTGGATTTATTGGCTTGGGGATTATGGGGAAACCCATGAGCAAAAACCTGCTGCAGGCGGGCTATTCGCTGGTGGTGATGGACCGCAATGCCGAAGCGGTGGCTGAACTGGCCGCACTGGGTGCCGATGTTGCCGCCACGCCAAAGGCGGTGGCCGCACTGAGTGATATCGTGATCACCATGTTGCCTAACTCACCGCAGGTGCGGGAAGTGGCATTGGGAGAAAATGGCCTGATTGAGGGAGCTAAGGCGGGCTCCGTGCTGATAGACATGAGTTCTATTGCTCCATTGGCAAGCCGTGAAATCAGCGAAGCACTGGCTACCAAACAGATTGCCATGCTGGATGCACCGGTGAGCGGCGGTGAGCCTAAGGCGATCGATGCCACATTATCGGTGATGGTGGGCGGCGATAAAGAGGTGTTTGATCGCTGTTTTGAAGTGATGAAAACCATGGCCGGTTCGGTGGTGCATACCGGCGATATTGGCGCTGGCAACGTCACCAAGCTGGCGAATCAGGTGATCGTGGCGCTGAATATAGCGGCCATGTCCGAGGCGCTGGTGTTGGCGACCAAGGCCGGGGTTAATCCAGATTTGGTTTTCCAGGCGATCCGCGGTGGGCTGGCGGGCAGCACGGTGTTGGAAGCCAAGGCACCGATGGTGATGGATCGCAATTTCAAACCGGGTTTCCGCATTGACTTGCACATCAAGGATCTGGCCAACGCGCTGGATACCTCCCATGGCGTGGGGGCACAGCTACCACTGACCGCTGCGGTGATGGAAATGATGCAGGCTCTGCGCGCCGATGGTCTGGGCAATGCCGATCACAGCGCACTGGCGTGTTATTACGAAAAGTTGGCCAAGGCAGAGGTTACGCGATAGGGGCAGCAGAGTACTGGTTAGTTAAGGTGACGCCCCTCACCCCAACCCTCTCCCGTAGGGCTGAGGAATCCCCAGAAAAATTGAGACGAGAAATAGGCTGTTTTTTTACCCAAAAACGGACTAAAAAATAGCCTCAAGCAGACGAGAAGAAGTGGTTCGTCATTCTCTCACTGCCAATTTACGAACAAAATGGAACGGATTGATCGTAAAACACTCGCTCTAATTCTCTGAAACCACTAAGAAAAAATTAGTGGGGATTCCTCAGCCCGTAGGGAGAGGGAGCTGTCCGGAGTTGTGGCAAGGTGCGGTGCTCAATCTGTTAGCTGGGTAAAATGATGTGGTCTAGTAATATTGAACACCAATTAAGGTTTTTTTAGCCGCATGTTTTTCTTTGGCATGTGGGAGCTGTCCGGAGTTGTGGCAAGGTGCCGTGTTAATCTGTTAGCTGGGTAAAAGGTAGTTGGTTTAGTGCCATGGTCAGGTAAGTTTCTGCAACAAATAGCGAGCTCGATCGGTCCCCTCTCCCTGTGGGAGAGGGTTAGGGTGAGGGGCGTCTAGCTTACCCCAACTGGAACTTCGCTTCCGTCTCCACCAGCTCAATCTCATCCAACAGCTCCAGCCATTCCGGTTCTAAATCACCGTTGCTGACACCCTGACGCAGTTGCTGCTCAAGATAGAAGCAGAGTTGCTTCAGGCGCGGAACGCCGCTGTAGCTGCAACTGCCGTGCAGCTTGTGGATCAGATCGAGAATGGTGTCGTCCTCTTCTCCTTCCAGCACGGCTTTTACCCGATCGCTGACCTGCGGCAGGAACTCGATCAGCATCTGTAACAGATCGCGTGCCAGATCCTCTTTATTGGCGGCTTGGCGCAATGCCAACGGCCAATCCAGCGATAACGGTGGTTCAGCCGGGCCACGAGGCGGGGCTGCCTCAGGTTCAAGTTCGACGGTGTGATATCGTGAGAGCACCCGTGTCAGCATGGCTTCGTCAATCGGCTTGGCCAGATAGTCATCCATGCCAGCCTGTAACAGGTGTTCGCGCTCGCCGCTCACCGCATGGGCGGTAACCGCGACGATCGGTGTGGAGTTGTGATGCGGCATCTGGCGGATCAGCTCACTGGCGCGGATGCCGTCAATGTTCGGCATCTGAATATCCATCAGGATCATATCCAGCACGTTATCACGTGCCAGCACGATGGCCTCCTCACCGCTTTCGCACAGCAGCGTTTTTTCTACCTGTTCGGCCAGCAAGGCACCGATCAGCTTCAGGTTGGCCGGGTTATCATCGACTGCCATCACCGTCAGCGGTAAGCGTTTATGTACCTTTGGTGCATTCTGACGCAGTGGGGCCTCCAGACGCAGTAACGGATACAGGCGATTACTGCTGATCGGTTTGGTCAAGCAACCGATAGCGCCGAGCTTTTTCATTTCTTCGGCATCGATCTGCGACTGGCTAGGCACTGCCAGGATCACTCGATCGGCAAGGCTCAGTGACTCCAGCAGCTTGTCTCGATGCTGGCCGATACCGTCCCGATAAGGGATCGGTACGCCTGCCAGCAGGAAGTCATAATGATTTTTCGGCAATTGCCCCAGAGTTGGCGAATGGGTCACCACCAGATGGGTGGCGCTCAACATATTCAGCGTGGCCTGGGCCGCGGTTGGGTTGGCTTCGATATAGGCCAGGGTTTTACCGCGCAGATCTGGCAGGCTCGGTGGCAACGACAACATGCCTTCGTTGAGATCGAGGGTGATGTGGAACCAGAAGGTTGAACCGCGATTGAGCTGACTGTGGAAGTTGATATCGCCGCCCATCTCTTTCACCAGTTTCTGGGTGATCACCAGGCCCAGACCGGTACCGCCGTGGCGGCGCGAAATGCTGGCATCGGCCTGGCGGAAGGCCTGGAACAGCTGCGATTGCTGGCGTTCAGAAATCCCGATGCCGGTATCGTGGATTTGCACCTCCAGCTCCACTTGGCGTTCCAACTGGTTACGTAGCTCGACGCGGATATCGATATTGCCGGTTTCGGTAAACTTGACCGCATTGCCGAGCAGATTGGTGATCACCTGCTGTAGCCGCAGTGAATCGCCAATCACCTGCTCTGGCACATCGTTTTGCACATCCAGGGTCAACTCCAGCCCTTTGTCGTGTGCGCTAGGGGCCAGCAATACCAGCACCTCATCCAGCGTTTCACGCAGCGAGAACGGAATGTGTTCCAGGATCAGCTTGCCAGCCTCCAGCTTGGAGAAGTCCAGCACGTCGTTGATGATGGTCAGCAGGTTGTTGGCCGAGCGTTCGATCGTTTGCAGATAGTCGGTCTGGGTGGCGCTCAGGTCGGTTTTCAGCGTCTGGCGGGTAAAGCCGATCACCCCATTGAGCGGGGTACGCAGCTCATGAGACATATTGGCTAGGAATTCCGATTTGATACGGGCGGCTTCCTGCGCGCGCTTCTTCGCAAGATCCAGCTCGACGTTCTGGATTTCCATTTGTTCCAGCGTTTCACGCAGATCGGAGGTGGCCTGGTCGATGTTCTGCTGCATCTCCTCGTGATAGGCGGTCAGCGACATTGCCATCGAGTTGATGCCGTTTTTCAGCATTTGCAGCTCGCCGAGCATAAAGCCTTCCACCCGGCTATCCAACTGGCCGCGGCGGATACGGTCGACGGTGTTGACCATATTGCGGATTGGGCCGGTGACGTCGCGCATCAGACGGTAGGCAAACAGAATGGCAATACACATACACAACAGCAGCAGCAGGGTAGAAACAAACACCTCTTTATATTGCTGTAGGCGCACCGATTGCAGATCCAGCTCGATCGCCACATAGCCGAGATTGCTGTCAGGATGTGCCTCCTCGTTGGTGCTTTCATCCGGAAACTGTGACTCCGACAGGATTGGCGTGCGCAGGATCAGTGAATCGCCGCGCCGGGTCAGCATCATGTCGGTGGGCATTGGCACACCTTTGGGCAATTGCAACTGGGTATAATTGTGATGATAGTTGGAGGTGACAAACAGGTTGTTCTGCGCGTCAAACACGGTGATCGCCCGGACGATATCCGAATGGCGGCGATGCAGCAGACTGACCAGTTGCCGGACCGACTCACGGCTGCGGAAGGTCATGCCATATTCGCTGGCGACGGCCAGAGGTTCGATGATGCTGGCACCGGCATCGACCAATTGCTCCTGCAGCTCGTTGTAGCGGTGCACTACAAAGAAGGTGCTGAGCAGCAGACCGATCAATAAAGTCGGTGCCAGGATCAGGATCATCATGCGCGCGCGCAAGCTGTATTTGGTCATGGGATTCCAATGTGGGAGAATTGGAGGCTAATCTTAAGCTGAATTAACCAACACACAATCAATAATTATGGCGCAATTCTACTCTCCGAAACGCCGCGTGACGACCCGGCAAGCTTCACAAATATTCACGGTAACGGTAACGGACCTCGATCCATTTGGCCAGGGAGTGGCGCGCCATGAAGGCAAAGCGGTATTTGTCCCCGGCGTTCTGCCGGGTGAACAGGCCGAAATCCAGTTGACGCAGGACAAACGACAGTTCGCCAAAGGTAAGCTCAGGCGACTGTTGAATTGCAGCATACAACGTGTTGAGCCGCGCTGCCCACACTTTGGTGTGTGTGGAGGTTGCCAACAGCAACATGTCTCCGAAGAGCTGCAACAGCAAAGCAAGGCGGCAGCGTTGGGGCGGTTGATCTGCCGTGAAACCGGGGTGACGCCGCAACAGGAACCGGTGATTGCCGGGCCACAATATGGCTACCGTCGGCGTGCACGGCTGGGATTACAGTGGCAACCCCAGCAGCACCGTTTGCTGATGGGGTTTCACCAGGCCGCCTCGTCCGATCTGGTGGCGGTGAAGCAGTGCCCGGTATTGGCACCGGAGCTGGAACGGCTGCTGGTGCCGTTGTATCAATGCCTGAACGGCTTGCAGGCCGTGCAGCGTCTGGGCCATGCGGAGCTGGTGTTGGCGGATAACGGACCGGTGCTGGTGTTGCGCCACCTGGATGCGCTCAAGCAGGGCGATCGTCAGGCTTTGCAGCAGTTTGCCCAGCAAAATGGCACCGCCGTTTATTTGGCACCGGATAGCGATCGGCTGGAAAAACTGTGCGGGGAAGCGCCGTATTATCAGGTTGACGGGCTACGCTTAGACTTCAATCCGCGCGATTTTATTCAGGTAAATGATGCGGTAAATCAGCAAATGGTGGCTCAGGCCCTTGAATGGCTCGAGATTGAGCCCAATGATCGCATATTGGATCTGTTTTGTGGCATGGGCAACTTTACCCTGCCGCTGGCCAAGCGGGCCAAGGCGGTGGTCGGGATTGAAGGTGTTGCCACGCTGGTAGCGAATGGGCAATATAATGCCGATAGGAATAGGCTCAGTAATGTCTCCTTTTTCCATGAAAATCTGGAAGATGACGTTGCGCGACAACCATGGGCAGCACAGGGATTTGATAAGGTGATGCTGGATCCAGCCCGCGCAGGTGCGGCTGGAGTGATGTCACATATTGTAAAACTGGCGCCAGAGCGTGTGGTGTATATATCCTGTAACCCCACGACGTTGGCACGCGACAGCAAAGTGTTGCTGGACGCCGGTTATCGTCTTGCGCGTGTGCGAATGTTGGATATGTTCCCGCACACGGGGCATCTTGAATCCATGGCGCTGTTTATCCACGGGTCGCGGAAAAAGTAGGGAGAAGTTATGGTCGCGGTAAGAACTGCACATCTGAATACGGCGGGTGAATTCGCGCTTGATGACTGGATAGCCAGCCTGGGGTTGCCCAACCCGCAGTCAGGTGAGCGATTAGCCGCAACCTGGCGTTACTGTGAACAGCAGACGAAAGACCATCCTGACGCGCCGTTGCTGCTATGGCGTGGCCTGGAAATGGTGGAGATCCTCTCGACCCTCAGCATGGATAACGACAGTATGCGCGCTGCGCTGCTGTTCCCGCTGGTGGACGCGGCGATCGTTCCTGAAGCCACCCTGACCGAAGAGTTCGGTGCCGGCATTACCTCCCTGGTGCACGGCGTACGCGATATGGACGCCATCCGCCAACTGAAAGCCACCCACAACGACTCGATGGGCTCCGAGCAGGTCGATAACGTGCGCCGCATGCTGCTGGCGATGGTGGAAGATTTCCGCTGCGTGGTGATCAAGCTGGCAGAGCGCATTGCCCACCTGCGTGAAGTGAAGGATGCGCCGGAAGACGAACGCGTGCTGGCGGCCAAAGAGTGTTCCAATATTTACGCCCCGCTGGCTAACCGCCTAGGGATCGGCCAGTTGAAGTGGGAACTGGAAGATTTCTGTTTCCGCTATCTGCATCCCGATGAATACAAACGCATTGCCAAGCTGCTGCATGAACGGCGTATCGATCGCGAGCAGTTTATTGATGACTTTGTGGCTTCATTGCATAGCGCGATGGAAATCGAAGGCATCAAGGCGGAGATTTATGGCCGCCCGAAACACATTTACAGCATCTGGCGCAAGATGCAGAAGAAATCGCTGGCGTTCGACGAGTTGTTCGACGTGCGTGCGGTGCGCGTAGTGGTGGAGCGCCTGCAGGATTGCTATGCGGCATTGGGCATCGTCCATACCCATTTCCGCCATCTGCCGGATGAGTTTGACGACTACGTCGCCAACCCGAAACCGAACGGCTATCAGTCGATCCATACCGTGGTGCTCGGGCCGCGTGGCAAAACGCTGGAGATCCAGATCCGCACCCGCCAGATGCACGAAGATGCCGAACTGGGCGTCGCCGCACACTGGAAATACAAAGAAGGCGCGGTGGTTACGGCGCGTTCCGGCTATGAAGAACGCATTGCCTGGCTGCGTAAGCTGATTGCCTGGCAGGAAGAGATGGCGGACTCGGGCGAAATGCTCGACGAAGTGCGCAGCCAGGTGTTCGACGATCGCGTCTACGTGTTTACGCCGAAGGGTGACGTGGTGGATCTGCCAGCCGGCTCCACACCGCTGGACTTTGCTTACCATATCCACAGCGACGTCGGCCACCGTTGTATCGGTGCCAAGATTGGCGGCCGTATCGTGCCGTTTACCTACCAGTTGCAGATGGGCGATCAGATTGAAATCATCACCCAGAAGCAACCGAACCCCAGCCGCGACTGGCTGAACCCTAACCTGGGCTATGTCACCACCAGCCGTGGGCGCTCCAAGATCCACAACTGGTTCCGCAAGCAGGATCGCGATAAAAACATCCTGGCCGGGCGGCAGATGCTGGACAACGAGCTGGAACACCTCGGTATCAGCCTGCGGGAAGCCGAAAAGCTGCTGATCCCACGTTATAACGTCAACTCGTTGGATGAAGTGTTGGCGGGCATTGGCGGCGGCGATATCCGTCTCAACCAGATGGTCAACTTCCTGCAGGGCAAGCTCAACAAGCCTAGCGCCGAGGAGCAGGATCGCGAAGCGTTACGCCAACTGACCCAGCAGAAAGCCCCGGCAACCTCAGCCCGCAGCAAAGATAATGGCCGTGTGGTGGTCGAAGGCGTCGGCAATCTGATGCACCACATTGCCCGCTGCTGCCAGCCGATCCCGGGTGACGACATTGTCGGCTTTATCACCCAGGGGCGCGGGATCTCGATCCACCGTGCGGATTGCGATCAACTGGCGGAGCTACAGTCTCACGCGCCGGAACGTATCGTGGATGCGGTCTGGGGGGAAAGCTACTCCAGTGGTTATTCGCTGGTGGTGCGCGTCGTGGCCAACGATCGCAGCGGTTTGCTGCGTGATATCACCACCATCCTGGCCAACGAGAAGGTCAACGTATTGGGTGTCGCCAGCCGCAGCGACACCAAAAAGCAGCTGGCCACCATCGATATGGACATCGAAATCTATAACCAGGTGGTGCTGGGGCGCGTGCTGGCCAAACTCAATCAACTGCCCGACGTCATCGATGCCAAACGCCTGCACGGCGCTTGATTTTTCTTTTTTGCTTAAGGGCTCAGCATGCTGGGCCCTTAATTATTCAGAGACTCAACATGACCCAATCAACACCACTGCAACGCCTGCTGACCATTATGAAAACCCTGCGCGATCCGCAGGTGGGTTGCCCGTGGGATCGTAAGCAGACCTTCGCCACCATCGCGCCTTACACCCTGGAGGAAACCTACGAAGTGCTGGACGCCATTGAGCGCCAGGACTATGCCGAGCTGCGTGATGAACTGGGCGATCTGCTGTTCCAGGTGGTGTTTTATGCCCAGATGGGGCAGGAACAGGGGCTGTTTGACTTCGACCAGGTGTGCAACGCCATCAGCGACAAGCTGGAACGCCGTCACCCGCATATCTTCGGCGAGGCAGAGGCAGCAGACAGCGCGGCGGTTTCCGCTCGCTGGGAGCAGTTGAAGGCCGGTGAACGGGCAGAGAAAGCGCTGCACTCGGCGCTGGATGATATTCCCAACGCCTTACCGGCGCTGATGAAGGCTCATAAAATCCAAAAGCGCTGTGCCGCGGTCGGCTTCGACTGGAACACCTTGGGGCCGGTCGTAGGCAAAGTGTATGAAGAGCTGGATGAAGTGATGCACGAAGCTCAGCAAGCGGTGGTGGACGAGCAGAAGCTGGAAGAGGAAATTGGCGATCTGCTGTTTGCCACGGTCAATCTTTCTCGCCATCTGGGGCATAAAGCGGAAAAGGCGTTGCAGGTGGCCAACCGCAAGTTTGAACGCCGCTTCCGCCAAGTGGAGGATATCGTGCAAAGCCGCGGTCTGACAATGCAGGAAGCCACGTTGGAGCAGATGGAAGAGGCCTGGCAGCAGGTAAAACGCCTGGAAAACTAATTGCTCATCGCGTTGTCCTAACTGTGTCGCTTGTTTGATCGGCGACAATATTTACCCAAGCTGAAACGGTTAAGCTCGGGGTTGTGGATTGCTGAATCTGGTTTAACCGGCAGAAAAGCTCAACAAACTGAAATCTAAGGTGTTTTATTGCATCCAAAGTCGGTTTGTACGCAGTTTTTTACGCTAACCCATTGTTTCTAAAAGGCTCTAAAACGGGGGCCAAACGATTAAACCGGGATGAACTCACGAGGGTGGTTGAGATGATGGCAGGTAAAACGATCGTTTGTAGGTCAAGAGAGGTTCGGGTATACTACTTTCCCGTCTTGGTTCTTCCATCGTCTTTAAACCTAAACTCTCAGGTTCAGCATGACAACTAACTATATTTTTGTAACCGGCGGGGTCGTATCCTCTCTGGGTAAAGGCATTGCCGCAGCCTCCTTGGCGGCTATTCTTGAAGCCCGTGGCCTCAACGTTACCATCATGAAACTGGACCCGTACATCAACGTGGATCCGGGCACCATGAGCCCGATTCAGCATGGGGAAGTTTTCGTCACCGAAGACGGGGCAGAAACCGATCTGGATCTGGGTCACTACGAGCGCTTCATCCGTACCAAAATGACGCGTCGTAACAACTTCACCACCGGGCGTATCTACTCCGATGTGCTGCGCAAAGAGCGCCGTGGCGACTACTTGGGTGCCACCGTACAGGTGATCCCACACATCACCAACGCCATTAAAGAACGCATTATCGAAGGCGGCGAAGGCCACGATGTGGTGCTGGTCGAGATCGGCGGCACCGTCGGCGATATCGAATCCCTGCCGTTCCTGGAAGCCATTCGTCAGATGGCCGTCGAAGTGGGCCGTGAGCACACTCTGTACATGCATTTGACGCTGGTGCCATATCTGGCTGCCGCGGGTGAAGTGAAAACCAAACCTACCCAGCATTCGGTAAAAGAGCTGCTTTCCATCGGTATTCAGCCAGATGTGCTGATCTGCCGTTCCGATCGCGCAGTTCCTGCTAATGAACGCGCAAAAATCGCTCTTTTCTGTAACGTACCGGAAAAAGCGGTTATCTCCCTGAAAGACGTTGATTCCATTTATAAAATCCCAGGCCTCTTGAAATCTCAGGGCTTGGATGATTATATTTGTAAACGATTCAGCCTGACACCACCGGAAGCCAATCTGGGTGAGTGGGAGCAGGTGATCTACGAAGAAGCCAATCCAGGCGGTGAAGTGACCATCGGGATGGTCGGCAAATATGTCGAACTGCCAGATGCTTACAAGTCGGTGATCGAAGCGCTCAAGCACGGCGGGCTGAAAAACCGTCTGACCGTCAACATCAAGCTGATCGATTCGCAGGATGTTGAAACCCGCGGCGTTGAAGTGCTGAAAGATCTGGATGCAATCCTGATCCCTGGCGGCTTTGGCTACCGTGGCGTGGAAGGCAAGGTGATGACCGCACGCTACGCGCGTGAAAACAAAATTCCTTATCTGGGCATTTGCCTGGGTATGCAGGTGGCGTTGATGGAGTTTGCGCGCAACGTAGCGGGTATGGAAAATGCTAACTCCACCGAATTTGTGCCAGACTGTAAGTACCCGGTTGTCGCATTGATCACCGAGTGGCGTGACGAAGACGGCAACGTCGAAGTCCGTACCGAAGAAAGCGATCTGGGCGGCACGATGCGCGTCGGTGGCCAGCAATGCCACCTGACCGACAACAGCCTGGTGCGCAAGATGTACGGCGAGCCAACCATCGTGGAACGTCACCGTCACCGTTACGAAGTCAACAACATGCTGTTGAAGCCGATCGAAGCCGCGGGTATGCGTGTAGCGGGTCGTTCTGCGGATAACAAGCTGGTTGAGATTATTGAATTACCTGATCATCCGTGGTTTGTGGCCTGTCAGTTCCATCCGGAATTTACGTCGACGCCGCGTGATGGACATCCGTTGTTCGCTGGCTTTGTCAAGGCGGCTGGTGAGCATCAGAAGCGTCAGGTGAAATAAGAGTTTTAGTAAGCAACGCGCGGCCAAAACCGCGCGTTGTTTGTCTGGAGTTTTAGTTTAACTTGTCTGAGGAAAACCTAATGTCCAAAATCATTAAAGTCATCGGTCGTGAAATCATCGACTCACGCGGCAACCCAACTGTTGAAGCCGAAGTTCATCTGGAAGGCGGTTTCGTCGGTCTGGCTGCAGCGCCGTCAGGTGCTTCTACCGGTTCCCGTGAAGCACTGGAACTGCGTGACGGTGACAAGTCTCGTTTCCTGGGTAAAGGCGTACTGAAAGCCGTTGCCGCAGTAAATGGCCCAATCGCTCAGGCGGTTGTGGGTAAAGATGCCAAAGACCAGGCTAACATCGACAAGATCATGATCGAGTTGGACGGTACCGAGAACAAATCCCAGTTTGGTGCTAACGCCATCCTGGCTGTCTCTCTGGCTGCTGCCAAGGCCGCCGCTGCCTCTAAAGGTATGCCGCTGTATGAGCACATCGCTGAACTGAACGGCACTCCAGGCAAATTCTCTATGCCATTGCCTATGATGAACATCATCAACGGTGGTGAGCACGCAGACAACAACGTCGACATTCAAGAGTTCATGATCCAGCCTGTTGGCGCTAAAACCCTGAAAGAAGCCGTGCGTATGGGTTCTGAAGTGTTCCACACCCTGGCTAAAGTGCTGAAGTCTAAAGGCATGGGCACTTCTGTTGGTGACGAAGGTGGCTACGCGCCAAACCTGGGTTCTAACGCCGAAGCGCTGGCTGTTATCGCTGAAGCGGTAAAAGCGGCAGGTTATGAGCTGGGTAAAGACATTACTCTGGCTATGGACTGTGCAGCGTCTGAATTCTACAAAGACGGCAAATATGTTCTGGCCGGCGAAGGCAACAAAGCCTTCACTTCTGAAGAGTTCACTCACTTCCTGGAAGACCTGACCAAGCAATACCCAATCGTGTCTATCGAAGACGGCCTGGACGAATCTGACTGGGATGGTTTCGCATACCAGACCAAAGTGCTGGGCGACAAAATCCAGCTGGTGGGCGACGACCTGTTCGTGACCAACACCAAGATCCTGAAAGAAGGCATCGAGAAGGGCATCGCTAACTCCATCCTGATCAAATTCAACCAGATCGGTTCTCTGACCGAAACTCTGGCTGCAATCAAGATGGCGAAAGACGCAGGTTACACTGCGGTGATCTCTCACCGTTCAGGTGAAACCGAAGATGCTACCATCGCTGACTTGGCGGTAGGTACTGCGGCTGGCCAGATCAAAACCGGTTCTATGAGCCGTTCTGACCGCGTTGCTAAATACAACCAACTGATCCGTATCGAAGAAGCGCTGGGCAACCGCGCGCCGTTCAATGGCCTGAAAGAAGTTAAAGGTCAGTAATATTACGGTTTGATTCGTTACCGAATCAGTAAGCAAACGGAGAGTGCCGTAAAGGTACTCTCCGTTTTTTTATGCCTGCGTTAAATAGATTTACCCCTCTGCAACCTGGCGAAATAATGGGGTTGAGATTTTACTTGGGCTTAAAAAATTATTTCTGCGCTAATTGTCCTGTTTTTTTGGGAGTATTTTTCTGCCTGATGACGCAAGTTTTGACATCGGTCTGGTCACTTAATAATCAATAATGGCCAGGTAATGATATTAAATTATTAAAATGTTGGGAATAATCCTAACTTCAGGTAATACCCCTAAAAAGACCCATATGTTTCAAAATGTTTCATATGATAACAAAATAATTCTTTTGTGTTTTTAACTTATTGATATTTATTGAGTTAATTTTTCAATAATGCCGATTTAATAAGTGTTACCAAATGTAAGTTCAATCTATTATCTACGATTGCTACGAAAAAATAGTTGTTAAGAAAAATCTTGGTTTGCTAGAATAATCTCACATGTCCACAGGGCGTCTGAGAAAGACAGTGTGACATGTCTATTTTTAGTGAGTTTAAGCCAGTAAATAATTACTGCCAGGACTGCTTTATTGGAAAAAGTAAATTAAAAGGATTTCTTATGAAAATCAAAATGATCTCTCTCGCTTTAATTGCATTCTCTAGCGCCTCCATGGCAGATTCAGCCAATACAGTGCAATTCAAGGGTGAAGTTAGTACCCAAACCTGCTCGGTTAATATTAACGGCAATGAAGCCAACCCTGTGGTGTTACTGCAGACGGTTGCGGCCAGCTCGCTCGCTACCAAAGGTGCTACCGCTGGGGAAACGACCTTTACCGTTAACGTAACCGGTTGTACTACCGCGGCCAGCGACACCTCCATCAAAACGGTGTTTGTGGGGAATAACACGACCACCAATGGCAATCTGGGTAACACCGGTGATGCAACCAAGGTTTCTATTCAACTGCTGGATAGCGATGCCACCACGCCATTAAGCTTTGCTACGGGTTCAACGGCTACCACCAGCGCAATGACGCTGGCAACCGGCGCGACATCAACGTCGCAAGAACTGGTTGCCCGTTATTATGCCGAAGAGGCTGGGGTGACTGCAGGTTCAGTGATCGCCACTGCACAATATGCGATTACGTATAAATAACACTCTGCCGCTCTAGGTTGTTTCCGCCACCGGGCTCAAGCCTGATGGTAGGAAATAACCTGTTATCCATAATAACGCCAGCACTGTCCGAAACCTTAAGGGGTGCTGGGTTATTAGTCTTGTTGACTGGTCTCTCTTATGGCGTATACCACACGTACCTTTTCTTGTTGGGCGGCATTGCTGTTCAGCCTGACATTGCTGATTGTCGATAGCGCAGCTGCCAGCGTCACCATGCTGGGCAACCGGGTGATCTACCCCGCTCAGGCGCGCGAAAAGACGCTGCAGTTTACCAACGATGATGCTGCCCCGGCGCTGATCCAGGTCTGGCTTGATATCGATAATGACAAGTCGACGCCGGAAACGGCCGATGCCCCCTTTATCGCATCGCCACAGATTTTCCGGATGAATGCCCATAGCGGGCAAATGGTAAGGCTGATGTACACCGGGAAAGGCTTACCGACTGACCGCGAATCCCTGTTTCACCTTAACTTCCTCCAGGTGCCAGCCGTCAAACAAAGCGAAACGGATAAAAACAAGTTGGTGCTGTTGGTCAGCAATCGGCTGAAGGTGTTCTATCGGCCCGAAGGGCTGCCGGGAGAGGGTAATCAGGCAGGCAAACAGTTGCGTATCCAGCGTAATGGCAATGCACTCCAGGTCAGTAATCCTACGCCTTATTACGTCAGCATCAGCTATGCCAAAAGCGGCAATAAAAACCTGCATATTGAACCGGCCGATATGATCGCGCCTTTTTCGCAGGTGAGTTGGCCGCTAGGTTCGGCGTTCCCTAAAGGGAAACTGAAAGTGGTGCTCGGCGTTATGAATGACTATGGGGTAGAGGTTCCCGTAACGCTAGAGACGCTGCACTAAAAAAGGACAGGGAGGTCCTGATGCCGTTAAAAAACTATCCCACATTTCCGTCTCTGCTATCAACGTGCTGCCGCTGTGGCCTCTTTTTGTTCTCTCTGGGCGGGATCTCCCTGGCACAAGGCGCAACGGACGACTACGCCTTCGACGCCGATTTACTGCGTGGCAGCGTTTTCAGCAGCACGCAACTCGAACAGTTCAACCAACAGGATCTGGTAACGCCGGGCAACTATGAGGTTGAGCTGTTTACCAACGGTGTATTTGTTGAACGCAGCCAAATCCGCTTTGTTCTGGGCGACGATCGCCGCGTATTGCCGTGTTTTGAGCAGCAACAACTGGAGCGCCTTGGCCTGAAGGAAGTGCCAGCGGTGCCTGCAGAAGGCTGCCTGCAACCTGGACGCGATCTTAAAGACATTCAGGTTCAGGCCGATATGTCACAACTAAGATTGGATCTCAGCATTCCACAGAGTTTGCTGAACCATAAACCCCGTGGCAGCGTCAGCCCTGGCAGCCTGAGCAGCGGTGAATCGATGGCGTTTTTCAACTACAACGTTAACCAATATCACGTCAACTACCGCCAGGGGCAGACCAAGGACCTCAACTCCACCTTCGCCAACCTGAATGGGGGTTTTAACCTGGGGCTATGGCGTTACCGTCAGCAATCCAACTTCCGCTTTGATAATGAGTTTGGCAGCCATTGGGATACCAGCCGCCGCTATGTTCAGAGGGCGGTACTGCCGTTACGCAGTGAGGTTTTGCTGGGGGAAGGCTTTACCGACGGCCATTTCTTCGCTGGGCTGGGGTTTCGCGGCGTCCGGATGACGTCGGACGATCGTATGCTGCCGGACTCGCTGCGAGGCTATGCTCCCGTGGTGCGCGGTATTGCCAACAGTAACGCCAGAGTGACCGTCTTTCAGGGTAAAAGCCAACTGTATGAAACCACGGTGGCCCCAGGTCCCTTTGCGATTGACGATCTGTTTGCCACCAACTTCTCCGGTGACCTGACGGTGGTGGTGACAGAGGCCGATGGTAGCGTCAGCACCTTCACCGTGCCATTCTCTGCCGTTCCCCAATCCATGCGCCCTGGATCCTCACGCTATTCGGCGACTCTGGGGCGATCGCGCTTTATCGGCGATAACGACCTGTTCAGTGAGTTGACCTGGCAGTATGGTTTGAGCAACTCGGTGACGTTTAACGCGGGTAACCAGTTGGCTGATGGCTATCAGGCCTTGATGCTGGGTGGGGTCTACAGTAACTCACTGGGGGCTTTTGGCCTGGATAGCACTTTTTCCCATGCCAGCCTGCCGGAAGGCACAACCTCGGGTTGGATGCTGCACCTCTCCTATAGCAAAAGCTTTACCCCAACGGATACCACGCTTTCCATCGCCGGGTATCGTTACTCCACCGAAGGGTTTCGTGATTTGAGCGATGTGCTCGGCGTACGTCAGGCAGACAGCAGTGGACAAAGCTGGCAATCCGATTCCTATCGCCAGCAGTCGCGCTTTGAAGTTGCCGTCAATCAGGGGATTGGCTCATTGGGTAACCTGACGCTGTCAGGCTCTACCCAGGATTACCGCGATGGGCGCGGCCGGGATAATCAGCTACAGTTGGGTTGGGGCAAGGTGTTTGGCAACGGCGTCGCGTTGAACCTTTCGGTGACGCGTACCCGTAGCCTGAACGGCAACAACAGCGCCTATTACGACGGCAGCCAGCCCTATGTGAATACCAATGATTTCGCGAGTACCAATACCTCGCAAACCGTTAGTTCGCTCTCGGTTTCCTTTCCTCTTGGTCGCTCTTCTTCTGCGCCAACGGCATCGTTGTTCTCTAACCATAGTCAGGGGCAGGGAGGGAGCTATCAGGCGGCGATCTCGGGCAACGTGGGGGAGACGCAGCAGGTCGGTTATGGGCTTAATTTCACTACCGACGATAATAACCATAACAGCATCTGGGGGGGTAACCTGCAAACCCGCCTGCCTTATGCCAGTGCTACCGGCTCGGTTTCAGCATCCAGCCAATATTGGCAGGGATCGGCTGCGCTGCAGGGGGCTGTGGTTGCCCATCGCGGTGGGGTCACGCTTGGGCCTTATGTTGGGGACACCTTTGCCCTGATTGATGCTCCTGGTGCGCGTGGTGCGCAAGTGATGGATGGGCAGGGCGCTCGTGTCGATCGTTTCGGCTATGCGCTGGTTCCTTCGCTGGTGCCCTATCATTTCAATACTGTGGCTCTGAATCCGCAGGGGATGAGCAGCAAGGCAGAATTGGAAGATGGGCAACAGCGTGTGGCACCTTTCGCAGGAGCCACGGTGCGAGTGCACTTCAAGACGATACGGGGTCAGGCTGTGCTGATCAAAGTTCAGCGGCCGGATGGCAGTATAATCCCGATGGGTACCTCGGTCTTTGATGAGAACAATAACGATGTCGGCATGGTTGGCCAGGCTAATCAGATCTATCTGCGCAGTGATAAACCGCAAGGGAAATTGACCTTACGCTGGGGAGAAGGGGCGACTGAACGATGCAGTCTGCCCTATAAATTACCCCCGGCAAGCGATGAGCCGCTCCTGCTGCTGAAGGCGACATGCCGCTGATTCACCGATTATTCACCGGAGGTTATTCCATGAAGTTATTTTCACTGCTACGGTTGGCGCTGTTGGGGAGCCTACTTGCTGGGATCAGCTTACCAGCGGCGGCCAGATGTACCCGTGTTTCGCCAGCCATCGACTCCGGTTGCGACGCCTGTGGCGTCGGTGTCGGCCTGGGGCGTATCAACCTGACCAGCACTTACCTGCAGCCCGTAGGCACGCCGCTGGGCAGTAGCGTGTTTGATTTCACCTCCGGCGTCCGTTACCCGGATCCGAACAAAGTCTTGTATCAGTGCGATACCAGTGACGTCGGGCAGATTTTTGAAGTGTTTGCCACCAACGGTGATGACCGGGTAGGGGGCTATTATGATTTAGGGGCGGTGGACGGCAACCCCAATTATTATGCCACCTACTTTCCCTATGTCGGCATTCGGCTAACCCATCTGGATTCGGGCAAGGTATTTACCCGTTACTGGCAGGCAACGCCGATCACCCGCTACGCCACGGTGGGTGACAAGATCCAGATCCGGGTCAAGGATTTCAGCCCCATCCGGGCAGATCTGATCCGCATCAGTTCGCTCCCTGGCCGTGGTGCCAGTAACTACTGTGGTTACAGTGCGTCTAATCCGCTGAGTGGCATGGCTTCAACCACCGGTAATTCGAACTATACTTGCATCCAGCCTAATGGCTATGTGACCTTCCAAGGGCCCGGTATTGCGTCTGATCCTATCGGTAGTGATTCGGCCACCAACTATTCGACCTGGGGAACTGGGCGTTGGAACGCGATGGGGATGGGAACGTCGCCGATTTCTTCCCTTTCTTATACCGCCACCTGTGTGGCACGCAACGTCACGCCGCTGGTGATCCTGCCAACGCTTTCCGTCGGCCAATTAACCGCAGGCCGAACTTCTCAGGCCCAGTTCACCATCAATATTGAATGTGATAATGCAGCCGTTTCGGGGATTAGCACCAATCGTACCGCCCTGGGCCTGCAAGTCCCTTATGCCAGCTTTGCTCTGGCGCAACAGCTTGGCCTGGTCAACGCCAGCGGTGGCGTAAGCTATCTGCTCTCTGACGGTTATGGCACGGACAGCAGTGTAGCGACCGGCGTGGGAATTGCGCTTTCCAACAGCAGCAACGGTACGCCAATGAACTTTGTCGGCTGGGCTCGTTGTAGTGCTGGCCAGTGCCCGCAGGGTAACAATGCGGGGTGGTACCCTGTTCTTGATGGCGCAAGCAACGGGGGCAGCACCGCGACGGGGTATACCCATTACACCACGCAGTTGACAGCCACATTATCACGCTTGCCGGGCCAGACCGTTACGGCGGGTAAGGTTGATGCCAAGGCTTACGTTTGGGTTAAGGTACAATAAGATCATGAAGAAAATCGTCTGTACGTTACTGCTGCTCGGTGGTTTGTTACCCGCAATGCTGGCTCAGGCCGGTATTATTGCCTCCGCGACGCGAGTGATTTTTCGCGAGGGCGATAATGAAAAAAGCTTGATGCTCCTCAATACCAACGACTACCCGATCGTGGTACAAACCTGGGTAGACGATGGGGATGTCAATGCGGCCCCCGAACAATCAACAGCGCCTTTTGTCAGCTTACCTGCGGTATTTAGCATGCAGCCCAAGACCGTGAAAGGGCTGAGGCTGATTTATAACCAGCAGTCACTGCCAACGGATAGGGAATCGGTCTTCTGGATTAATCTGTACGAAATCCCACCGACGCGCCCTGTGATCCCCCCGCTACAGCCTAGCGTGACTATGGCGATGAACACCCAGATGAAGATATTCTATCGGCCCAAGGCGGTGGTCGCGGCCGAGAA
Source organism: Serratia sp. ASV30 (assembly GCF_016428815.1). Lineage (NCBI taxonomy): Bacteria > Pseudomonadati > Pseudomonadota > Gammaproteobacteria > Enterobacterales > Yersiniaceae > Serratia > Serratia sp. ASV30. Next base: position 25,874 of record NZ_JAELTL010000039.1, read on the forward strand.
GGATGCGCCTAAGCCGGTGTTCACCCTGAAAAAGGAAGATAATCATTACGTCTTGCAGTGCGATAACCCGTCGCCGGTTTATCTCTCTTTTTCCCGTCTTGCGCTGCGCATTGGCCAGCAGGATTATCCGGTGCAACAAGAGAGCGATATGATGACGCCGCCTTACGGCAGTAAGCAGTATCGGATTAATGATATTGTTCAATCAGGGGCTATCTCTTCAGCGATGGTCAACGCCGCCATTATCGATGATCAGGGTAATGCGGTCGATCAGCAATATACCGTACGGAAATAACAGTCCGCACCTTGCAGCTAAATTGAGAATAAGATGATACCCAATAAACATCAGATCGAACTTGAATTGGCACAACGAGCCAGCAAGATAAGAAGCTCGGGGCGGTTCCATCAGGCGATAATTAAACACGGCGTGATGATAGATGAAACCTATAGGAATCATCCCATGTTCTATAAAATCATCTTTCGTAACAGCCGCTTTATTATCTGTTCGACTCTGCTGGCCATCTATTACAACCAAAGCGAGGCAGCCCTGAAGGATGTCAAAGCCTTTTTTAAAGGCAAAGATATTATCAGCGAGAACGCGTTGGATTCGTTTCTGTTCTTCCTGCGCGTTGGGCGCTGGCTAGAGGTCAAGAAGGACGATCAAGACCGGCGCACGCTGTTGTTTAGGCCTACCCCGAATGCCCTGCGCCAAACCCATGAGCTGGTTTCCTCAATGGCGTTGCCCTATCAAACGTTAGCCCCCGAGATCCCGGTTGCCGAGCTGCTGGATCAGAGCTGGTTTTTACCTGCATTCTTCAAGGTTTACGGCCAACTGATGATACAGGAGATCTATCTGAACGATCTGGTACCACAGGCCGCATTGTTTATTACTAAAGATGCGGGCCATATGGTGTTGCTGATGCTATTTATGGAAAGTATCCGCCACAATTCCCACATGCTGTTTTTGTCCTCGGCGGAGATCGCCAAGTTTAGCTCGGTGTCCCGTACGCATATCAATCGGATCCTGCTGGCGGCGGAAAAATCGGGCCTGCTTACCACCAAAAATAACGTGCTGATTGAGTTAAATAGCTCGTTTATTGAGATGGCAGAGCGCTATTTTAGCCTGTATATGGCGATGGTGGGGTATAGCCTGGATGGGGCATGTCAGCAGCATAATAACTAGATCTGCCAAGAAAACCAGGACAGTGATATAGCTGCAATATGCAATTTATAGCATTCAACTAATGATCGTGTTATTTATTTCAATACTCATAACGCCATGATTTTATTGGTGTAATAAAAATCCTATTTTTATATTCTTTTTTGTTATGTCTTATAGCTGTGAGCTACTAGACTCTTAGTTCTATCAGAGAAATATCTGCTCTCCCTCGATTAAATACCTTAAATAGAGCCGGTGGAATAATGCCATTGGCTATCGTACTTTGTTGCATACAGACTGAGAGGTTGGAATGCGAAGTAGGATAATTATTGTAGGTGGTGGTACGGGAGGTACCATACTTGCCAATCTATTGGCCGCCAAGTTACACCGGGAGGTTATCAATAATCAGGTTGAAATCATGATGATTTCTGACTCAGCGGTACATTATTACAAACCCGCGTTTATGTATGTCGCCTTTAATGCTTTTTTCAAACAAGAACTGACCAGGCCACAGCAAAGCCTATTACGGCCAGAGATACAGTTTATTGTTGATAAGGTTGAACAATTCGATTTATCCCAGCGTTGTATTTATACCCGCAGTGGCAATCAATATCACTACGACTTTTTAGTCTTTGCCACAGGCTGCGTACCCTGGCCTGAACAAATTGAAGGATTGGCCCAGGCGGGCGATCACTTTTACCAATATCAGGCGGCTCGCCAGTTGGCGCAAAAGCTGGCCACTATTGAGAAAGGGCGCATTTTTATCACGGTGTCGTTCCCGCAAACGCCCAATGTACCGCACCAATGTGGTATTGCCCCGATAGAAACTACCCTGATGCTGGATGACTACTTGCGGCGGCGCGGGGTGCGTAACAAGGTTGAAATTGTTTATACCTACCCGACCATTTCACAGCTCCTGCGTAACTGCCTGTTCCTGCAACGCCCCACCGGCGAGGCTCTGCCCAGCATTTTTGCGGCCCGCGATATCAAGCATCAGCGCGGTTTTACCCTGAGCAAAGTGGACAGCGAACGGCGCATTGCCTATTCCACCGAGGGCGACGAACAACCCTTCGACATCCTGATGGCTACCCCGCCGATCCGTGCGGTGGAAGCGGTGCGCAACACCGGGTTGAGCGATATCGATAACGGCGAAGGCTGGCTCCCTACCGATCACCAGACGTTGCAGGTTTATGGACAGCAGGGCGTTTATGTGATTGGCGATACCGTCGATCTGCCGGTCAGCAAGGCGGGCGGTTCCTGCCATAACCAGGCCCCGGTGATTGCCGACAATATCGTCGCGGAACTGCGCTTAGGCCAGCCCCATACCCATTACGACGGCAAGGTACAGGCCATCGCCCAAATGGGACTGCAGGCCGGTATGCCGTTGGTTTACGACTATCGCCATGACGTGATCCCCACTCCTGCCACTAAGCTGGGCGGCATGCTGCGCAACGGGTTTAACCGTGGCCTGTACTGGGCCACCGTACGCGGACTGATTTGAACGGAGGAAATATGGACTCATCGCAAGCACAGCCGTTAGATGCCCTGTTGGCCAAGCTCGATCCACTGCTGGCGACTGGCAGGCTGGATAACGTGGTCGATCTGCTGTCGTTGCTGTCTGACATAACGGATATTGCGGACAACGCGCTGGTGGAAAAACTGGCCGGAGTGTTCGAAGGCGTGGTCGCTGCGGGTTGGGAGGGAGGCATGGCGCTGAAGATGGCGCATAGCGAGCTGCAATTAAACACTTCGCCCGCCAACTACCGTTCGGTTTATGCGCTGCTGCGCCAGCCGGACACGCTATTGGGATTGATGCTGGTATTGCGCACGTTTCAAATCATCGGCCAGCGTTTGCGAACCTCCGCGTTGCCAGCAGAAAGCTGACGGCAACTCTTGGGCGAGTAAACCTGCCACAGCAGCCACCAGCCTCATGAATCGAGGCTGGTGGGCTGGTTTTTAGTGGCTTTCAGTTGAGATTACGGCAGGGGTTTCCCCACCTTTTTTGCGTACCCACAGCGTATAAGCCAGCGTCAGGAAGGCTACCCAGACTAGCCCGACATACAGCGCGATACGGCTTTCCTCGAAGTATCCGAGCAGGCCGATCACGAACACCATAAACGCCGTTGCCAATGCAGGAGCTACTGGCCACCAAGGTACTGGGAAGCTCAGTTTGGCCACTTCATCTTTAGTGAGCGTGCGGCGCATGGCGATCTGCGACAGCAGGATCATCAGCCACACCCACACCGTGGCAAAGGTGGCGATGGAGGCAATGATGATAAAGATCTGTTTGGGGATCAGATAGTTGAGCACTACGGCCAGCAGCAGGGCAATGGACATCACCAACACCGTCATCCAAGGTACGCCGTTACCGGTCAGCTTGGTGAAGGCCTTAGGTGCTTGCCCATCTTGCGCCATGCCGTACATCATGCGGCCAGCGCCGAAGATGTCGCTGTTGATAGCGGAGATGGCGGCGGTGATCACCACTACGTTCAACACGTTAGCCGCCGAGCTGATGCCCATATGGCTGAAAATCTCGACAAACGGGCTACCGTTCTGGCCGATGCTGTTCCAGGGATAGATAGACATCAACACCAGCAGGGTCAGCACGTAGAACAACAGGATACGGACCGGCACGGCGTTGATCGCCTTGGGCAGTACCTTGGCGGGATCTTTGGCTTCGCTGGCGGTGATACCGATAATTTCAATCCCGCCGAAGGCAAACATCACCACCGCCAGGGAGGCAATAACGCCACCGATGCCGTTAGGCATTAAGCCGCCGTGTTGCCACAGATTGCTGAAGCCGGTCGCTTGCTGCGTGACACCGAAGCCGAACAACATCACGGCGGCCCCACCAATGATCATCGCCACGATGGCGGCAACTTTGACCAGCGACAGCCAGAACTCCATCTCGCCAAACACTTTGACGCTGCACAGGTTAAGCGCGCCGATAAACAGAATGATGCTCAGCACCCAGACCCATTGCGCGACATCCGGGAACCATAGCCCCATATAGATGCCGAAGGCCGTTACGTCGGCCAGGGCCACGATCACCATTTCAAAGGTATAAGTCCAACCGGTGAGGAAGCCCGCCAGCGGGCCGAGGTAATGGCTGGCATAGTGGCCGAACGAGCCGGAGACGGGCTGATGTACCGCCATCTCCCCCAAGGCACGCATTACCATAAATACCGCCGCGCCACCCACCAGATAGGCAAGCAGTACGGCCGGGCCAGCCAGTTGAATAGCGCCAGCGGAACCATAGAACAGACCGGTACCGATGGCCGAACCCAGGGCCATAAAGCGGATATGTCGCGCGTTCAGGCCACGCCGGAGCTGGGGTTTCTCATTACGCATGTTGCTTCTCCGTTTTAATCATATTGTTGTCGGACAGGCAGCGCTATCCGCACAGGGGGAACGAACCCCGGCGGGATAGAGGACGAATTGTGCAGGGTAATAGGCCGTGCCCCAGACTGACGGAGCACGGCCTAAAGGCGTTACGCCTGGCTAGGTAACAAGGTGGCTGGGATCAGCGCGGTCAGATGGCCTGCTGCCAACAGTTGGCTGGCTGCTTCGATATCGGGGGCGAAGAACCGATCCTTATCGTAGTAGGCGACATGCTCGCGCAGCAGATGCCGAGCCTGCTCCAGCCCTGCGGTGGTTTGCAGACCGTTACGCAGATCCAGCCCCTGACAGGCCGCTAGCCATTCTACAGCCAGAATGCCGCGGACGTTATCCGCCATTTCCCACAGGCGTCGGCCCGCTGCCGGTGCCATCGAGACATGGTCTTCCTGGTTGGCCGAGGTTGGGATACTGTCAACGCTGGCCGGGTGTGCCAGTGCCTTGTTCTCGCTGGTCAGCGCGGCGGCGGTGACCTGGGCAATCATAAAGCCGGAGTTCACTCCGCCGTTATCCACCAGGAACGGTGGCAGCTGCGACATGTGTTTATCCATCATCAGTGAAATACGGCGCTCGGAGAGTGAACCGATTTCGGCAAACGCCAGCGCCAGGTTATCGGCAGCCATGGCTACCGGTTCGGCGTGGAAGTTGCCACCGGACAGCACATCGCCCTGTTCGGCAAACACCAGCGGGTTATCGGAAACGGCGTTGGCCTCAATCTCCAGCACTTCTGCGGCCTGGCGGATCTGCGTCAGGCAGGCACCCATCACCTGCGGTTGGCAGCGCAGGGAGTAAGGATCCTGCACTTTTTCGCAGTTGGCGTGTGAGTCTGACACGGCGCTACGTGCGCCAAGCAGGTGGCGATAAGCGGCGGCGGCGTCGATTTGCCCGCGCTGGCCACGTACTTCGTGAATGCGTGGATCGAACGGGCTGCGTGATCCCAGTGCGGCCTCTACGGTCAGGCTGCCGGTTACGGTGGCGGCAGCAAACAGATCTTCGGCATCAAACAGGCCACGCAGCGCAAAGGCGGCGGAAACTTGGGTGCCGTTCAGCAGTGCCAAGCCTTCTTTAGCTGCTAGCGTTAACGGTTTCAAACCCGCTTTGGCCAACGCCTCGGTAGCCGGTAACCACTCGCCCTGATAGCGGGCTTTACCTTCGCCCAACAACACCAGACTCATGTGTGCCAGTGGGGCCAGATCGCCTGAAGCACCAACGGAGCCTTTCAGCGGGATATGCGGATACACTTCGGCATTCACCAGCGCCATCAGCGCCTGGATCACCTCCAGACGGATGCCGGAGAAACCACGCGACAGGCTGTTGATTTTGAGCACCATAATCAGGCGCACCAGGCTGTCATCCGTAGGCGCACCTACACCGGCCGCATGTGACAGCACGATGGAACGTTGCAGGTTCTCCAAATCTTCGCGGGCGATACGGGTGGAGGCCAGCAGGCCAAACCCGGTATTGATGCCGTAAGTGGTACGGTTCTCTTCCACAATGCGTTCCACGCAGGCCACGCTTTGCTGGATAGCGCCGTAGGCGTTGTCGTCCAGCGTCAGGGTGACCGGGTGCTGATAAACCTGGCGCAGTTCGGCAAGCGTCAGCTTACCTGGGCGGATAGTCAGAGCGTTCATGCTTTTTCTCCCTGAGTAGCGGCAACCATTGGCAGGTTCAGACCTTGCTCGCGGGCGCAGTCGATGGCGATCTCGTAACCCGCATCGGCATGACGCATGACGCCGGTGGCCGGGTCGTTATGCAGCACGCGGGCGATACGCTCGGCGGCTTCATCGGTGCCGTCACAGACGATCACCATGCCAGAGTGTTGGGAGAAGCCCATGCCGACGCCGCCGCCGTGGTGCAGAGAAACCCAGGTGGCACCGCTGGCGGTGTTGAGCAGGGCGTTGAGCAACGGCCAGTCGGATACGGCATCAGAGCCGTCTTTCATTGATTCGGTTTCACGGTTCGGGCTGGCAACTGAGCCGGAATCCAGGTGGTCACGGCCAATGACGATTGGAGCAGAAAGTTCGCCGCGGCGTACCATCTCGTTAAACGCCAGGCCCAACTTGGCACGCTGGCCCAGGCCGACCCAGCAGATACGGGCTGGCAGACCCTGGAAGCTGATGCGCTCACGCGCCATATCCAACCAGCGGTGCAGGTGCTCATCGTCTGGGATCAGCTCTTTGACCATGGCGTCGGTCTTGTAAATATCCTGCGGATCGCCAGACAGCGCAGCCCAACGGAACGGACCGACGCCACGGCAGAACAGTGGGCGAATATAGGCAGGCACAAAGCCCGGGAAGTCAAAGGCGTTATCAACGCCCATCTCTTTGGCCATCTGGCGGATGTTGTTGCCGTAGTCGAAGGTAGGTACGCCCATTTTCTGGAACGCCAGCATGGCTTCTACGTGTTCGGCCATCGACTGTTTGGCGGCCTTCACCACTACCGCAGGTTCGGTTTGTGCGCGGCGGCGATACTCTTCCCAGTTCCAGCCTTTTGGCAGGTAACCGTTGAGCGGATCGTGGGCGCTGGTCTGGTCGGTGACCATGTCCGGGCGTACGCCGCGCTTGACCAGCTCCGGCAGGATTTCTGCCGCGTTGCCACACAGGGCAATCGAGATGGCTTTGCCTTCGGCGCAGTATTTTTCCAGGCGCGCCAGTGCGTCATCCAGATCGGTGGCCTGCTCATCGACATAGCGGGTTTTCAGGCGGAAATCGATGCGGCTCTGCTGGCATTCGATATTAAGTGAACTGGCTCCAGCCAAAGTGGCGGCCAGTGGTTGTGCGCCACCCATACCACCTAGACCGGCGGTCAGCACCCAGCGGCCTTTCAGGCTGCCGTCGTAATGCTGGCGGCCAGCTTCGACGAAGGTTTCGTAAGTGCCTTGCACGATGCCCTGGCTACCGATGTAGATCCAGCTGCCAGCGGTCATCTGGCCATACATCGCCAGGCCCTTGGCATCCAGTTCGTTAAAGTGTTCCCAGGTTGCCCAGTGAGGCACCAGGTTGGAGTTGGCAATCAGCACGCGCGGGGCGTTACTGTGCGTTTTGAACACGCCGACCGGCTTGCCGGACTGCACCAGCAAGGTTTCGTCGTCTTCCAGAGTCTTGAGGGTGGCAACAATCTTGTCGTAACAGTCCCAATCACGGGCTGCGCGGCCGATACCGCCATAAACGACCAGTTCGTGTGGATTTTCAGCCACTTCAGGATCGAGGTTGTTCATCAGCATGCGCAGCGGCGCTTCGGTCAGCCAGCTTTTGGCGTTTAATTGTGTGCCGCGGGGCGCGCGAATATCAACATGGCGAACTTTGTTATTTGCAGTCACAGCTAGTTCCTCAAACAGTATCGGTACAAATCTCATCTTATGACGGCAACTCACAGGCCATAACAATGAGTGGGGTTTATTAACATATACTTGTATGTACAAGCATATGCAACAGCGGTGACAATTTGAGAAAAATGGCATAAGCAAATGTTATTTGTATTTAAAATCATGTGATTACATCCATTTTTTGTATTGAGTCCATTAGCCGAACGTGGCAAAACAGTGAGCTACTCTACAAAAATGAATTAAAATAGTGTCATTTTTGAGCGACAAATCACAATAATTTTACATATGGATTACAACTAAGCGGGAGCGATAAAAAAAACGTATTACGGGCGGGGAGGAGGCAAGGATCTGTAGGGCGCTGCATACAGCGCCCATTAATATAATCAATAGGTTAGATGGCCGTTTGCAGTGCACTCGGACGCGTCATTTTAAATACCGTGGCCAGGCTGGCTAACAGAGCCGGAATAGCCAGGAACATCAAAATACTCTGTACCTGCCAATCCATCGCCAGTAGGTGAGCGGCCATCATGGTGCCAGCCACGCCACCAAAGCGGCCAATGCCCTGCATCCAGGCAATACCGGTAGCGCGGCTGTGCGTTGGGTAGTAGGTGGCAGCCAGGGTTTGCAGGCCGGATTGCGCGCCGTTCATGGTAATGCCCATCAGGAAGATAAAGGCGCCGAGCAGCACGATCTGGCTATCCTCGGTGGCCATCGCCACAATCAGCAAGGCGCTGATGGCAAAGCCGGTGGAAACCACCTTGTGGGCATTCCAGCGGTCCATCAACCAGCCGGCCATCAGGATCCCCAGCGTTCCGCCGAAGGTGAACAGCGACGTCAGGATCGCCGACTGCTCAAGCTGATATCCCAGCCCTTGCATCAACAGCGGCATCCAGCTCAGCAATACGTAGTAGATCACCAACCCCATAAAGTAGGTGAGCCACAGCATCAGTGTCCCCACCAGGTAGGGGCGGCTGAACAGCAGGCCGACGCTGGTCTTCGACAGGGCCAGCTTGTCTTCATACAGGTAGAAACGGGTGATATGGCTGATGTTGTGGCTGATAAAGCGTTGGGCAATCTGTTTGATTTTAGCGGCATCCTGACCACGGTTAACCATGTATTTCACCGATTCCGGCAGCAGCAGGATCAACAGCACGGTGAGCAATAGCGGGGCAATGGCCCCCAGCAGCAACACGCTGTGCCAGCCGTAAGCAGGGATCAGCCAGGAAGAGATGGCGCCACCGCCTGCCGCTCCCAGCGGAAAGCCGCAGTACATGGTGTTAATGGCCAGCGATCGGCAGCGCTGCGGAGCATATTCGGAGATCAGCGTAATGGCGTTTGGCATGGCGGCACCCAGCCCAAGCCCGGTGAGGAAGCGCCACAGCGTCAGGCTATTGAGTGAACCCGCGTAGGCAGTGGCCAGGCTGGAAAGGCCAAAGAACAGGCAGGAGAACACCAGCACCCGTTTGCGGCCAACGCGGTCAGAAATCGGCCCGGCAACCAGGGCTCCCAACGAAAGGCCAAGCAGCGCCGCGCTTAATACCGGCCCCAGATCCTGTTTCACTATCCCCCAGTCTTTGGCCACCGAAGGAGCGATATAGCCCATCGCCGCCGTATCGTAACCGTCAATTGCCAGGATCAGGAAACCCAGGATGATCAGGGTCCAGTGAAACAGCGAAAATTTACTGTCGTCGATAGCCTGCTGAATATTCAACTCGGTGGAATGGGCCATAGTTTCCTTTAACGCAGATGTGATGTTGATGGAGGGTCGGAACTGCGCCCGACTTGTGCTTGCCTGTCTATACATCTGCGTCACAGGCGCTTTTATGTCAAATATTTTCGTTTTAAATGTTGATTTTATGTTTGTTTTGAGCGGTGGATAACATTGGTGGTTGGCGTTAAGTCTGCAATAAACGTCACCCATTAGCGGGTTAACCGGAGAAAGCTGCTGGGCACCGTCGAACGGACAAAATTTAATACACTTTTCCAGGTTTGGTCGCCCGGTCGGGATCTGCGATAATGCGTCTTTAACTAGACAGATTGAGAAAGCGATGCAGTACCCGATTAATGAGATGTTCCAGACTTTGCAGGGCGAAGGCTATTTCACCGGCGTTCCGGCCATTTTTATTCGCCTACAGGGTTGCCCGGTGGGATGCAGCTGGTGCGATACCAAACACACCTGGGAAAAGGACGCCGATCGGGAAGTGGATATGCAACGCATCCTGGTGAAAACTGCCGAGAGTGATGCCTGGGGGAGCGCCAGTGCAGAACAGTTGCTGGAGGTAGTCGAACAGCAGGGCTATACCGCACGCCATATCGTGATCACCGGCGGTGAGCCGTGCATCTACGATCTGATCCCGTTGACCAGGCTGTTCGAGAATGCAGGCTTCGGTTGCCAGATCGAAACCAGCGGCACCCATGAAGTCCTCTGTTCCCCCAATACCTGGGTGACCGTTTCACCCAAAGTGAATATGCGCGGTGGTTTGAAGGTAGTAGAGCAGGCGCTGATGCGGGCCGATGAGATCAAGCATCCGGTGGGGCGTGAACGTGATATTGAGGCGTTGGATGAGCTGCTGGCAACGTTGCACGACGAAAAACACCGCATTATCGCTTTGCAGCCGATCAGCCAGAAAGAAGAGGCGACGCGGTTGTGTATTGAGACCTGCATTGCCCGCAACTGGCGGCTTTCGATGCAGACGCATAAGTATTTGAATATCGCTTAAGACCTGCCCCTCACCCCAACCCTCTCCCACAGGGAGAGGGAGCTGATAGCCCCTGCTCTGTTGTGAGAAGAGAGATAATCTCAGCAACCCGGATCATTCCTTCAACCGCTGGTGCTGATGATACATCATGACACTATCAGCTTAACTCGATCGGTTCCCTCTCCTTGGGGAGAGGGTTAGGGTGAGGGAGATCGCACTGGAGCCAATCGCCTCACCCCGAGCCTTGCTCTGTTAACCTTTATATACGCAGCCTGCTGTACAGGTCTCTTTGACCATCACTGCCGACAATTCTGGCAGCTGCGGTTTCAACTGCTGCCAGATCCAGGCGGCGAGCACTTCGCTGGTTGGGTTCTCCAAGCCAGGAATATCGTTCAGATTATAGTGATCCAGGCGCTGCCAAATCGGCTTGAAAGCGGCCTTCAGCTCGGCAAAATCCATCACCCAACCGGTGTGGGCGTCCACTTCCCCGGTCACTTCAATACGCACCATAAACGAATGCCCGTGCAGGCGGCCGCATTTATGGCCCTCCGGTACGTTTGGCAGATGGTGTGCGGCTTCAAACTGAAAATCTTTAAATAGCGTGGTTGCCATTATTACGGCCTCATTGACTCAAAAACCGCCGAATACTAACGGAAAGTGGCCCTGGTTACTATCTTTTGGGCTGCTTCAGGGGAGATCCAGGGGGGGCAGCATGTAGCGCTGCTGGCATTTTTTTATTTGGGCGGGATTGAGCCCATCGGAGGCGGTTATCAACCTCAAATGCGATTCATTCAAACTTTAAAAAAATAAATTATTAAATATCAATGAATTAAAAATAAACATCTAACGATTTAGCCACTATCCCTTACCAGGAAAACTGCTTAGTCGTTTTGGTTATTAATTATTGCTATCCCTTATTTAATCGTTGCAATTACGCTCGGTAACCTTACAAACTCTCCTGGTCTTTTCAGGACATTACACAACAACCATTACAGCGACTGACACTGGCTAAGCATAGGATATCCGTACCGCGATGACGACTCAGGTTCCTCCAACATCTTTGCTCCCGCTGACCCCCGAACAGCTCTCGAGTTTGCAGGCCGTCATTGGCGGGTACACCCCAACGCAGCTGGCGTGGCTCTCTGGTTACTTCTGGGGCAGGGTTAATCAGCAGCCGGAAATCGTGGCTTCAGCACCGGTTGCCGCGGCCCCTGCGGCCAGCATCACCCTGATTTCTGCTTCCCAGACCGGTAACGCACGCCGTCTGGCCGAACAGCTACGCGACGATCTGCTGGCGGCGAAGCTGAGCGTCACCCTGGTGAATGCCGGTGACTATAAGTTCAAGCAAATCGCCCAGGAGCGCCTGTTGGTGGTGATCGCCTCCACCCAAGGGGAAGGGGAGCCAGCGGAAGAAGCGGTGGCGCTGCACAAATTCCTGCATTCGAAAAAAGCCCCCAAACTCAATGAAACCGCCTTTGCGGTGTTTGGCCTGGGGGATAGCTCTTATGAGAATTTCTGCCAGTCCGGCAAAGACTTTGATGGCAAGCTGGCCGAGCTGGGGGCCGAGCGCCTGGTGGAGCGCATCGATGCGGATGTGGATTATCAGGAACTGGCTATCGCTTGGCGTAAGCAGGTGGTGGAAGTCCTGAAGGCTCGAGCGCCAGCGGAAAACAGCGCTCCGGCGGCATTGGCCAGCGGTGCGGTCGATCAACTGGACAGCAGCCCCTACAGCAAAGAACAGCCGCTGACCGCGCAATTGGCGACCAAGCAAAAGATCACTGGCCGTGCTTCCGATAAAGACGTGCGCCATATTGAAATCGATTTAGGCGATTCCGGCCTGCGTTATCAACCGGGCGATGCGCTGGGCGTATGGTTTGATAACGATCCGGCGCTGGTGGATGAGCTAGTACAACTGCTGTGGCTGAAAGGTGACGAACCGGTCGAGGTTGAGGGGCAAACCCTGCCACTGCGTGAAGCTTTGCGTAGCCACTTTGAACTGACGCAGAACACCACGCCGATCGTGGAAAAATATGCCGGGCTATCGCGGGACGAAAAGCTGATTGGCCTGCTGGCTGACAAGCCTAAACTGCAACACTACGCCCATAACACTCCAATTGTGGACATGGTACGCCAGGCTCCGGCCGACCTGAACGCAGAGCAGTTACTCAGCCTGCTGCGCCCGCTGACGCCGCGTCTGTACTCCATCGCCTCCTCTCAGGCAGAGAATGAAAACGAAGTGCACATCACCGTTGGCGTGGTGCGTTACGACATTGATGGCCGCAGCCGTGCCGGTGGGGCTTCCAGCTTCCTGGCCGATCGTCTGGAAGAAGAAGGCGAACTGCGGGTGTTTATCGAACATAACGACAACTTCCGCTTGCCTGCCAACCCGGAAACGCCGGTGATCATGATCGGCCCTGGTACCGGTATTGCCCCATTCCGCGCCTTTATGCAGCAGCGTGAAGCGGAAGGTGCCGGGGGTAAGAACTGGCTGTTCTTTGGCAACCCGCACTTTACCGAAGATTTCCTGTACCAGGTCGAATGGCAGCGCTATGTGAAAGAGGGCCTGCTGACCCGTATCGATCTGGCCTGGTCACGGGATCAGCAACATAAGGTTTATGTGCAGGACAAGCTGCGCGAGCAAGGTGCGGAAATCTGGAACTGGATCCAGCAGGGCGCGCACATCTATGTCTGTGGCGATGCCAACCGCATGGCGAAAGACGTTGAAAACACATTGTTAGCACTGGTGGCCGAGCACGGTGGTATGGATACCGAGCTGGCAGACGAATTCTTAAGCGAGCTGCGCCTTGAGCGCCGTTATCAGCGAGACGTTTACTAATGAGTGATAAACACCCTGGGCCTCTGGTGGTTGAAGGCAAACTGGCCGATGCCGAGCGTCTGAAGAAAGAGAGTAACTTCCTGCGCGGAACCATTGCCGAAGATTTACAAGACGGTCTGACCGGCGGTTTTACCGGCGATAATTTCTTGCTGATCCGTTTCCACGGCATGTACCAGCAGGACGATCGCGATATTCGCGCCGAACGTGCCGAACAAAAACTCGAGCCACGCCACGCCATGATGCTGCGCTGCCGCCTGCCGGGCGGGATTATTTCCCCGCAACAGTGGCTGGGGATCGACAAATTTGCCGCAGAAAGTACGCTGTACGGCAGCATCCGTATCACCAACCGGCAGACGTTCCAGTTCCATGGCATCGTCAAAGGCAACGTGAAACCGGTGCACCAGTTGTTGAACCGTCTGGGGCTGGATGCGCTGGCGACGGCTAACGACGTGAACCGTAACGTACTTTGCACCTCGAATCCGGTGGAGTCGGAGCTGCATCAGGAAGCGTACGAATGGGCGAAGAAAATTTCCGAGCACCTGCTGCCGCGTACTCGTGCCTATGCTGAAGTGTGGCTGGATAAAGAAAAAGTCGCAACCACGGACGAAGAGCCGATCTTGGGCGCTACTTACTTGCCGCGCAAGTTTAAAACCACGGTGGTTATCCCGCCGCAGAACGATGTGGATCTGCATGCCAACGACATGAACTTTGTGGCGATTGCCGAACACGGCAAGCTGGTGGGCTTTAACCTGCTGGTGGGCGGCGGTCTGTCTATCGAGCATGGCAACAAGAAAACCTTTGCGCGTACGGCGAGTGAGTTTGGCTATATTCCGCTGGAACACACGCTGGCCGTCGCCGAAGCGGTGGTGACCACCCAGCGTGACTGGGGCAACCGCACCGACCGTAAGAACGCCAAAACCAAATATACGCTGGAACGGGTGGGGGTTGATACCTTCCGCGCCGAAGTAGAAAAGCGGGCAGGCATCACCTTTGCGCCGGTGCGTCCGTACGAGTTTACTGGCCGTGGCGATCGCATCGGCTGGGTCAAAGGGGTTGATAATCACTGGCACCTGACGCTGTTTATTGAAAACGGTCGCTTGCTGGATTATCCAGGCCGCCCACTGAAAACCGGCGTGGCCGAGATCGCCAAGATCCATCGGGGTGATTTCCGTCTGACAGCCAACCAGAACCTGATCGTGGCCGGCGTACCGGAAAGCGAAAAGGCGAAGATCGAAGCCCTGGCGCGCCAGCATGGCCTGATCGATGACGGCATCAGCGAGCAGCGCAAGAACTCGATGGCCTGCGTGTCCTATCCAACCTGCCCATTGGCGATGGCGGAGGCCGAGCGCTTCCTGCCGGAGTTTGTGACCAAGGTAGAAGGCATCATGCATCGACATGGTGTGGGTGATGAGCACGTGGTACTGCGTATCACCGGCTGCCCGAACGGCTGTGGCCGAGCGCTGCTGGCGGAGATTGGCCTGGTCGGTAAAGCGATTGGCCGTTACAACCTGCATTTGGGCGGTAACCGTGAAGGGACGCGTATTCCGCGCATGTATCGGGAAAATATTAACGAAGAAGAGATTTTGCAGACCATCGACCAACTGGTAGGGCGTTGGGCAACAGAGCGCACCGCTGGCGAAGGCTTTGGCGATTTCACCGTGCGTACCGGGATTATCCGGCCGGTGGTGGATCCTGCGCAGGATTTCTGGGAATAACCTTGCTGGCTTTCCTCACTCTTTGTGCAGCAGCTAAGTTTGTGCACCTTACTGTCCCCTCTCCCTGTGGGAGAGGATTAGGGTGAGGGGCCACATCAACACTTTCAGGAGATCGCATCATGGCTGAATTGGATCTGGCGGCGCTGAACGCGCTACCGAAGTCCGGTCAAGCGCTGGCACTGGCGGTCGTTAACGGCCAGTTGGAACAGCTTTCTGCACAGGAGAGGGTTGCCTGGGCGCTGGAACATCTACCGGGGGAGTTTGTGCTTTCCTCCAGCTTTGGTATTCAGGCGGCGGTGTGCCTGCATCTGGTCACGCGCATCAAGCCGGATATCCCGGTGATCCTGACCGATACCGGCTACCTGTTCCCAGAAACTTACCAGTTTATCGACCAACTGGCCGACAAGCTGAACCTGAACCTGCAAGTGTTCCGCGCCGAGCATTCACCAGCCTGGCAAGAGGCGCGCTACGGCAAGCTGTGGGAGCAGGGCGTTGAGGGCATTGAGCGGTACAACCAAATCAACAAAGTTGAACCGATGAACCGCGCGCTGGAAACGCTAGGTGCGCAAACCTGGTTTGCCGGCCTGCGCCGTGAGCAATCGGGCAGCCGAGCCAATCTGCCGGTGCTGGCGGTGCAACGCGGGGTGTTCAAGATCCTGCCGATCATCGACTGGGATAACCGCCAGATTTACCACTATCTCAACGAGCATGGTCTGAGCTACCACCCGCTGTGGGATCAGGGCTACCTGTCGGTCGGCGATACCCACACCACCCGTAAATGGGAGGAAGGCATGAGCGAGGAAGAGACCCGCTTCTTCGGCCTGAAGCGCGAGTGTGGTCTGCACGAAGGTTGATGTCCCTAACCCTCTCCCACAGGGAGAGGGAGCTGACAGTCACTGCTCTGTTGGGAGAAAGAAGTTCACTCTTAGCTGAGGCGAGTTACTCGGTGTTCATAATGAATCACTCACTTTCAGCCTGACTCGATCGGTCCCTCTCCCTGTGGGAGAGGATTAGGGTGAGGGGCTGTAACGTACTACTTCTTCTTTTTCTTCTTCTGCTCAGGAGCAGGATGCGCCTGCACCCATTCTTTTACCAACGGTAACAGGATCCGCACGCTGTCGCGGCTGCGTTTGTCGATCCGCCCTGGCAGGTGGGTTTCCAGATATTGCAGATTGTCGTATTGCGGGCGATGCCAGGTAATGCCCTGCGGGAAGCTGGGGCTGACAGCACGCTGCTGGTAACCGTTCTGATCCCCCAGCGACCAGTTGGTGGCTTCTACCGCTATCACCGGAATTTTGGCGTTATCAAAGACAATCTGATCGGAACAGCAACCGGTGCCGGTTGGAAAACCTTTGCTGCCTGGGTTGATGGCCGCTTCAATGCCGTAACGGTGGGCGATGCTCAGCGCACGATCGCGGGATCTGGCCACCACTTCCGGCTCGGTGTTACGCCCGGAATGGAAATAGAGGCGATCGCCGGTGATCAGGCTATCGAGGTTAATCACCAGCAGCGTGTTGTTACGCTCTTCCGGCGTCATACGGGCGAGGTAGTTCTTAGCCCCTATCGACTTGAGCTCTTCACCGCTCGTGGCCACAAAGCGCAGGCTATAGGTGGTGGGGATGTTTTTCAGCCTGTTGGCCAACTCCAGCATCACGCCCACGCCGGAGGCATTGTCATCGACCCCCTGTAGCGTCAGGCCACCAAGATTATTGTCCACCTCATCGTCGCTAAGCGGGGTGTAGGTATCGAAGTGCGCCATGATGATGACCTGTTGGGGCCGCTCACCCTTTTTGGTGGCAATCACCGAGGTGACGCTGATCTTGCGCCAGTTTTCACTGGTGTCTTTATTGGTGTAGAGATAACGGGCGTCAAAGGTGCGGGTATCAGCCGGGTAGCCCATCTCGGTAAACTGCTGTTTCAGGTAATCTGCGGCCAGTAATTCTGCCGGGCTGCCCGCCATGCGGCCGGGGAAGTAGGTAGCGATATGGCGGATCTGTTTAGCGGCGAACTGGCCCATCGGGGCTTCTTTTACGGGTTTGGTAGCGGCCGAAACGCTTACAACACTGCCGAGAGCGACTAGCAACAGCCCTGCTCTCAGGCACAAGCGGGAAAACATACCGAAAAATCCTTCTCTGACAGCGGTGATGCCGATTATTTTTGCGATGTTCAGTATGGGACGCTACGGGCGATAAGACAATTTCTTCGCGTCCTATTTTTGCTTCAGACCCGACCCAAATTGATCACACTCTTGTAGCTTAAGTGTTAACCTAATCGCTTTCAATGGAAGATGGTGGCAAAGCCTACTCTATCATCACCTTATTGATAGGGGGACATTGCAATAAAAAACCACTAGACATAAGTAATTCTTCAGGATAGTGTTAAAAATCATACAATTTAGATTATGAAAAGGGATTTTTATGTCAAGTATCATCTATATGAGTATTAAAGGGAAAAAGCAAGGGTTGATATCTGCTGGGTGTGGGATGTTTGATTCGATAGGAAATCGGTATCAGGTGGGACACGAAGATGATATCTTTGTTCTATCTTATCAGCACTTGGCCACTCGCTCTCAGCATGTCAATCATCAACCTGTTATTATTCTCAAACTTATAGATAAATCGTCCCCGTTAATAGCAGCATGTATGGATAATAATGAAGAAATAGAATGTAACATTCAGTTCCTTAGGACTAGTGTGAACGGTGGCTTGGAACGCTATTACTCAATCCGGCTGGGGGGCGCAACTATTGTAGCAATTAAGTGTGATTACCCCCACTCAATTAATGATAATGGAATGATCCCACAAGAGGCAATATCTATAAAATATAGAGATATAACGCGCAATCACGAATCATGCTCGACAGGTTCGTATAGTTTCTGGGATGACAGGGTGTATTGAGTATGAATTCTTCATTAGTTGCTTCGACTATAGCAGAGGAGATGTCTGAGTCTATTTCAGCACTAGGAGACTCTGATCTGGCAGATGCATCTTACTCTCTATTGAGTGGTACATGGGAGACTCTTGGTGATTATGGTTATCTCGCCTATGATTTTATAGATACAGATTCGAGATATCAAAAAAACAATGACAAGCATAGACTTGCCAAACTGGTGAAAGATGGAATCAACTCAGAAAAAGTCAATAGGACTCTACATATTGTCTATGAGGATTACTATAAAAATTTGACAGAAGAGCAACGGCAGTTATTGAGCCGGAGGCAGACAGCGGGTATTGCGGGAGGAGCGATAGCTAATAACTATCTTTTTAAAAATGTGATTGGCACGCTGTTGACTGGTTTTTTCCCGCGTTTCGTTACTGGTTTAACGATAACAACTACATATACGTTAGGTGGAAAAATAGCTCGTTCAACGTATGGATCTCGACAATTGATGAATGATGCTCCTGATTTGTATTGGAAGTTAAGATCGGAAGGGGATTTGGATTTACTTTATTTTTTAATTGAAAAATATGCGGAGCCTTTTGTTAGAGCATCTAAAATAAAAAATACCAACCCGGAGCTATTTGAAGAGATAAATAATAAATTTTTATCGATGGAGTTATAAATGAAAGGTAAAATAATCAAATTTATTATTTCTATCACTGATTTTATACTTGGTTATTTTGTTGTTTTAGGTGCTGCATCTATAATTTTATCAATTTTTTTGTTTAAGCATGACATACGTAATCTGATCTATTTTAATGTAATGATGATTACGGTTGGTCTATTAAGTTGGTATCTTCAACGTAAATTAAAGGCGTATCGAGAACGCTTGATAAAGGAAGGAATTATTCCTCCCAAGAAAGAAAATCACAGACCTTATTGAATTTGGGTATATGACGGAGAGGGTGACCTTTAATAACCCGCCTATGTGTACCCGGCCTACGTTACCAAGGCAGACATATGTTACCTGAAACTTCAGGGTTGTGGAACCATCTGGATCAGTACCTCACCTTCGTTTCTTGCCCTTCCTTCCGTTTTGGCCTTGGTACGGCCTGCCTTATTCCTTTTAAGAACATCTCATGCCTTTTCGTCATTTCAGGGGGCAAATCGCACGCCGTATAGTCACCCTATCAATCTGTTATATGAAAAGGCCGTTGTGGACTATCTACCAATATTTGCCGACCTGAAACAACGCCCGGTGCTGGTGGTTGGCGGCGGCGAAGTGGCTGCACGCAAAGTTGACCTCCTGCTACGCGCAGGGGCCGAAGTGCGGATCGTGGCGCAGGCGCTCTTAGCGGAGCTGGAGCACCAACACCAGCAAGGACGCGTTGAGTGGCTGGGGCAGAACTTTGTGCCGCAGCAGTTAGACGACGTCTTTCTGGTAATTGCCGCTACCGATGATAGCGCGCTGAACGCCGAGGTGTATGCCGAAGCGGATAAGCGCCGCGTGTTGGCCAACGTGGTGGATGACCAACCGCGCTGCTCCTTTATTTTCCCGTCGATTATCGATCGCTCACCGCTGGTGGTGGCCGTGTCATCTAGCGGCCAGGCACCGGTATTGGCTCGGATGTTACGTGAGAAGCTGGAGGCGTTGCTGCCTGCCAGCCTGGGGAAGATGGCGGAACTGGCCGGAGGGTTACGTGGCAAAGTGAAGCAACGGCTGGTTTCCATCGGGGCCAGACGCCGTTTCTGGGAGAAAACCTTCAATGGCCGTTTCGCGACTTTGGTGGCGAATGGTCAGACGGATCAGGCGCAGCAGCAGTTGGAACAGGATTTAACGGCTTTTGCACAGGGTAATGAGGGGGCGCAAGGTGAGATCGCACTGGTTGGGGCAGGCCCGGGCGATGTCGGTTTGTTAACCCTACGCGGGCTGCAGGTGATGCAGCAGGCTGACGTGGTGCTTTACGACCACCTGGTGAGCGAAGAGACGCTGGATTTGGTGCGTCGCGACGCCGAGCGTATCTGCGTGGGCAAACGCGCGGGCGCGCACTCGGTGATCCAGGAAGAGACCAATCGGTTGCTGGTGGAACTGGCGCAGCAGGGCAAACGGGTAGTGCGGTTAAAAGGCGGCGATCCCTTTATCTTTGGCCGGGGTGGCGAAGAGTTACAGGTGGCCGCCGCTGCCGGGATCCCCTTCCAGGTGGTGCCGGGCGTAACCGCTGCCGCAGGGGCTACGGCCTATGCAGGTATTCCGCTAACGCACCGCGATCACGCCCAAAGCGTGACCTTTATTACCGGCCATTGCCGTGACGATGACGACGGCTTGGATTGGCCCGCTTTGGCGCGGGCGCGTCAGACGTTGGCGATCTACATGGGCACCATGAAGGCGGCGGATATCAGCCGCAACCTGATCGCCCATGGTCGCGATGCGGATACGCCAGTCGCAGTGATCAGCCGGGGCACGCGGGCCGATCAACAGGTGCAGACTGGCACCTTGCAACAGCTGGAACAATTAACTCGGCAGGCCCCGTTACCGGCGCTGCTGGTGATCGGTGAAGTGGTGGAATTACATCATCAAATCGCCTGGTTTGGGCATCAATCGCAGACGGCAGTGGCAGCGCGCCCGGCCGTCGTGAATTTGGCTTAAAGGATCTGTTATGGACCAAAAACGACTCACTCATTTGCGGCAATTGGAGGCGGAGAGCATCCATATCATCCGTGAAGTGGCCGCCGAATTCGGCAATCCGGTGATGCTCTATTCCATCGGTAAAGACTCCTCGGTGATGCTGCATCTGGCACGCAAGGCGTTCTACCCGGGCACGCTGCCGTTCCCACTGCTGCATGTGGATACCGGCTGGAAATTCAACGAAATGTACCAATTCCGCGATCGTACCGCCAAAGAGTACGGTTTCGAGCTGCTGATCCATAAAAACCCGGAAGGGGTGGCGATGGGGATTAACCCGTTTGTCCACGGCAGCGCCAAGCATACCGATATCATGAAAACCGAAGGGCTCAAGCAGGCGCTGAACAAATACGGCTTTGATGCTGCTTTCGGTGGCGCACGCCGTGACGAAGAGAAATCCCGCGCCAAAGAGCGTATCTACTCTTTCCGCGATCGCTTCCACCGTTGGGATCCGAAAAACCAGCGTCCAGAGCTGTGGCACAACTATAACGGCCAGATCAACAAGGGCGAAAGCATCCGCGTGTTCCCGCTGTCGAACTGGACCGAGCTGGATATCTGGCAATATATCTTCCTGGAGAAGATCGACATCGTTCCGCTCTACCTGGCCAAACCACGTCCGGTGGTGGAACGCGACGGCATGCTGATGATGGTGGATGACGATCGTATCGATCTGCAACCGGGTGAGGTGATCAGCCAGCGTATGGTGCGGTTCCGTACCCTCGGCTGCTGGCCGTTGACCGGCGCGGTGGATTCTTCTGCGCAGACGTTGCCGGAGATCATCGAGGAAATGCTGGTTTCCACCACCAGCGAACGTCAGGGCCGCATGATCGACCGCGATCAGTCCGGTTCGATGGAGCTGAAAAAGCGCCAAGGGTATTTCTAAGGAGCCGCCGGAATGAACAACGTTATTGCACAACAAATCGCCGAACAGGGCGGGGTAGAAGCCTACCTGCACGCGCAGCAGCACAAGAGCCTGCTACGCTTCCTGACCTGCGGCAGCGTGGACGACGGCAAAAGTACCCTGATTGGCCGCTTGCTGCACGATACCCGCCAGATCTACGAAGATCAGCTCTCAACCTTGCATACCGACAGCAAACGCATCGGCACCCAAGGGGAGAAGCTCGATCTGGCCTTGCTGGTGGATGGCCTGCAGGCAGAACGTGAGCAGGGCATTACCATCGACGTGGCCTACCGCTATTTTTCGACCGAAAAGCGCAAATTCATCATCGCCGATACGCCGGGGCACGAGCAGTACACCCGCAATATGGCTACCGGTGCTTCGACCTGTGACTTGGCGATCCTGCTGATCGATGCGCGCAAGGGCGTGCTGGACCAAACCCGTCGCCACAGCTTCATTGCTACATTGCTCGGCATTCGCCATCTGGTGGTGGCGGTGAACAAAATGGACTTGGTGGATTACAGCCAGGCGGTGTTTGAACAGTTCAAACAGGACTACCTGACCTTCGCCGAGCAGTTGCCCAACGACCTGGAGATTAAATTCGTCCCGTTGTCGGCACTGGACGGGGACAACGTCGCTACCCAGAGCACACAGATGCCTTGGTACAGCGGCCCGACGCTGCTGGAAGTGTTGGAAAGCGTGGATGTGATCAGCGAGCGTGAACATCAGCCGCTGCGTTTCCCGGTACAATACGTCAACCGCCCGAATCTCGATTTCCGCGGTTATGCCGGTACGTTGTCTGCCGGTGTGGTCCGCGTGGGCCAGCGCATCAAGGTGCTGCCGTCTGGCGTTGAATCCTCCGTGGCGCGTATCGTGACCTTTGATGGCGATCTGCAGGAGGCGGGGCCGGGTGAAGCGATCACGCTGGTGCTGAAAGACGAAGTCGATATCAGCCGGGGCGACCTGCTGGTGGATGCCTGCGAAACCTTACAGGCCACGCAAAGTGCCTTGGCAGACGTGGTATGGATGGCAGAACAGCCGCTGTTGCCGGGCCAAAGCTACGACATCAAGGTAGCCGGGAAGAAAACCCGCGCCCGCGTTGAGAGCATTCGCCATCAGGTGGAGATTAACTCGCTGTCGCAGCATCAGGCCGATGTGTTGCCTTTGAACGGCATTGGGCTGGTGGAGCTGACCTTCGACGAACCGCTGGTGCTGGACAGCTATCAACAGAATCATGATACCGGCGGCCTGATCTTTATCGATCGTTTGACTAACGTCACGGTTGGCGCGGGGTTGATCCGCGAAGCTTTGCAGCAGGATAATCTGGCAACGGTGGGCAATTTCAGCGCCTTTGAACTGGAGCTGAATGCCTTGGTACGCAAGCATTTCCCACACTGGGGTGCGCGTGACCTGCTGAAGGGGAATTAACGTGGCCGAGGCTGAGTTAGCGAAAGACGACAACGTCGTGTGGCACCCGCATGCGGTAACGCGTGCGGAGCGTGAAGCCGCGAACGATCATCAGGGCGTGGTGCTGTGGTTTACCGGCCTGTCTGGTTCGGGGAAATCGACCGTGGCCGGGGCATTGGAACAGGCGTTGCACCAGTTGGGGGTCAGCACCTATCTGCTGGATGGCGACAATGTGCGCCACGGCCTGTGCCGCGACTTGGGGTTCTCCGACGACGATCGGCGTGAGAACATCCGCCGGGTGGGTGAAGTGGCGAAACTGATGGTGGATGCCGGGCTGGTGGTGTTGACGGCATTTATCTCACCGCACCGTGCTGAACGGCAGATGGTGCGGGAAATGTTGGCAGAGAGGCAGTTTATCGAAGTGTTTGTCGACACCCCGCTGGCGATTTGTGAGGCTCGCGATCCGAAAGGATTGTACAAAAAGGCCCGCGCTGGTGAACTGCGTAATTTCACCGGTATCGACTCGGTGTATGAAGCGCCGGAACGGCCGGATATCCGGCTTAATGGTGAACAATTGGTAACAAATTTGACCGCGCAATTGTTAGACCTGCTGCGTGGTCAGGCTATTATCAAACCCTGAATTCGCAAAAAGCGCGTGGCGTGATCAAGCCACGCGCTTTTTACTCTAGCAAGTCGCCGCAGAGCGAGCCAATAGACCAGGGAACGCTATGCAAAATGCCACGCCACTAGTGATTGATAGCCAACTCGAGCCAGAGGAACCCTCATATTCGTTTTTGGGCGGTACCAGCGGCTTTGTCTTCTATTGGTTGGCGTTTACCGTGCCTTTTCTGGTTTACGGCTCTAACACCTTGTTTTTCCTTCTCTATACCTGGCCATTTTTCCTGGCTTTGATGCCAGCTTCCGTGCTGCTGGGTATCGTCTTCAGCGTGGTGCTGCGCGGGCGTTTGTTCCTCACACTGCTGCTGACTGGTATCACCGTCATTTGTCTGTTCTGGCTGGTGTTCAGCTTTCTGAGCGGTTGGTAATCCAGACGCCCTCACCCTAGCCCTCTCCCCCAGGAGAGGGGACAGCATGTGCCACAGATTGAGTTTGTGTCTACCTAGATCCCGAATCAGCTCAAAGCGAAAGATTGGCTTCGGTTCCTGCCCCTTGCAGTGGGCCAACTCCCTCTCCCCCAAGAGAGGGGACAGCATGTGCCACAGATTGAGTTTGTGTCTACCTAGACCCCGAATCAGCTCAAAGCGAAAGATTGGCTTCGGTGCCTGCCGCTAGCACTGGGCCAACTCCCTCTCCTCCAAGAGAGGGGATAGCATGTGCCACAGATAGAGTTTGTGTCTACCTAGATCCCGAATCAGCTCAAAGCGAAAGATTGGCTTCGGTGCCTGCCCCTTGCACTGGGCCAACTCTCTCTCCCCCAGGAGAGGGGACAGCATGTGCCACAGATTGAGTTTGTGTCTACCTAGACCCCGAATCAGGTCAAAGCGAAAGATTGGCTTCGGTGCCTGCCCCTTGCACTGGGCCAGCTCCCTCTCCCTGTGGGAGAGGGTTGGGGTGAGGGGAACATGCGTCCAAGAGATGCCGAAGGTTACAAAACTTTGCTTAAAAATGCCTGGGTACGCGGATTGGTCGGGTTACTGAAGATATGCTCCGGTGTGCCTTCTTCCTGGATGATCCCCTGATCGATAAACAGCACCCGGTCAGCCACTTCACGGGCGAAGCCCATTTCGTGGGTTACCACCACCATCGTCATGCCTTCAAGGGCCAGCGCTTTCATCACCGCCAGCACTTCACCGACCAACTCCGGATCCAGCGCCGAGGTAGGCTCATCAAACAGCATGATTTGCGGTTCCATCGCCAATGCGCGGGCGATGGCAACACGCTGTTGCTGTCCGCCGGACAGGCTGCTGGGATAGGCATCGATCTTGTCCAGCAGGCCTACTTTATTCAGTAGCACCTCGGCACGTTCAATGGCTTCGCTGCGGGACAGTTTTTTCACCTCCATCGGCGCCATGATGATGTTTTCCAACACCGTCATGTGCGGGAACAGGTTAAAGCGTTGGAATACCATGCCCACGCTTTCACGCATCTTGTTCAGATCGGTCTTCTGGTCGTGAATGGCAAAGCCGTTAACGTCGATCTCACCGCCAGAAAGCGTTTCCAGCGCGTTGATACAGCGCAGAAAGGTACTTTTACCGGAGCCGGATGGGCCGATAATACACACCACTTCTTTCGGCGCGATCTGGCAGGAGATCCCGCGCAGCACGTGGGCTTCGCCAAATTGTTTTTGCAGGTTATGTACGCGAATCACTTTTACCGAACCTTTTTTCCATGTGTTGCACCATCAGCGAGAGCAGGAAGGTGATGATCCAATAGATCACTGAAATAGTCAGATAGGGCTCCCAGTAGGTGGCGTACGCGCCGGAAACGGTGCGCGCGGCATAAGCCAGATCCGCCAGACCAATCGCGGAGGCCAGGGACGAGTCCTTGACGATGGCGATGGCGTTGTTGCCGAGCGGTGGCAGCATGCGGCGGAAGGCCTGCGGCAGGATCACCTTACGCATGGTTTTGCCGTAGCCCATTCCCAACGAGCGCGATGCTTCCATCTGGCCGCGATCGATCGACTGGATCCCGGCACGGAAGATCTCCGAGACGTAGGCACCGGCGTTCAACGTGATGGCGACTACGCAAGACAGGAAGGCACCGTAATCGGAACGCAATGCGCGCGCGAAGTCGACGCTCATCAAACCGTTGCTGACCAGCAGGCCGTCACGCGGGTTGATAAACAGCGGCACCAACGCGAAGTGGACCACCATGATTTGCACAAACAGCGGCGTGCCCCGGAAGGCGCTAATGTAGATGCGCACCGGCCATTGCACGCAATAGTGCAGGATCGGTTTCCAGATGCCGTGCGGTGCCTGCGCCAGGCGGCCTAAGCCGAGGAGTAGCCCCCAAGTGGTGCCCAGGATCACGCAGATGATGGTACATTTGATGGTCATCCAGGCACCCTCCATAAACAGCGGAGCGTATTCCTCAATGATCTCCCAACGGAATGCTGACAAAATAGAATCCTTACGGTGGTAGTGCGAACTTGCAGGTCATTGATACGTAGGGGCACAGTCAATTGCGCCCCTATTTACAGCCGGTTTATTCTGCTGGCAGCGTAGGGACGTTGCTGTCGAACCAGGTCTGGTAGATTTTGGCGTAGGTGCCATCGGCGATGATTTTCTTCAGGCCGCTGTTAATCTTGTTGCGCAGCTCATCGTTGCCCTTGGCCACCGCAATGCCGAAATACTGGCGCTCAAACTTGGCGTCTGACACCAGCTTGAACTCTTTCTCCGGGTGGGTCTTGATATAGAATTTGGCCACGCCAACGTCACCCACGGCCGCGCCAATACCATCTTCATACAGCTCTTGCAGCAGCAGCGGGGTATTATCAAAACGCTTAATGGAGGTGCTGTTCTTACCCAAGACGTCGGAAACCACGATGTCGCCGGTGCTGGAGTTAACCACGCCCACCTTCAGGGTTTTCAGCGCGTCGATGGAGTCTACCGTAGACTCTTTAGGGACTACGATAGCCTGCTCTGCCGGGAAGTACGGCGTAGAGAAGTCGACCATCTGCTTGCGCTTGTCGGTAATGGTGATGCCGGAAATGATGATGTCGCGGTCACCAGAGTTCAGGGTGGCAAAGATGCCTTCCCACGGCGTATTTACCAGCTTCACCTGGAAACCTTCCGCTTTGGCGACGGCCTTGATCACATCGATATCAAAACCTTCCAGCTCTTTTTTGCTGTTTTCGTATTCGAACGGACGATAGGTACCGCCGGAGCCGACAACATACGTCGGTTCTGCGGCAAAGGAGGCCGCGGAAAAAGTGGCCGCCAGGCAGGCACTAATCAGCACGAGACGTTTTAACATGAGCAATCCCCGAATAAGTTGAGTCGTTAAGTAAAGGTTATACATTGGATTTATTTATGCACTTTAGATGCATAAAAATAAACTTACATGAATAAAAACACAACCCCTACCTGATGATGAAAATGCTAACAGTGTTAAATATGAATAATTATTTAAAAACTGGCTTAAATGTCGGTAAAAATACCCTCAGCCCAGTTATTCTTACTGCATACTGATGTGGGGCGACGATGTGTGCATGATGTCGATGTATGCAGCAGCATGCGGTGCCTGTCGATCCATGCTGCCTGCGGCCACCTGGATTTAATGCCACTTTCAGGCGACAATCAGGCGCTAAACTCAGGAAATTCTGATTACGCTTGATGGCGGCAGATGAAAAGCCGCCGCTGCTGTGGAGTCAAACGGCAAGTTGTGGGATGATTAAGCGCTTTTTTTAGGGGGCGGAGATGGGAAAACTGACGCTGCTATTGCTGGCGCTGCTTGGCTGGTTACAGTATTCGCTGTGGCTGGGGAAGAATGGTATTCACGATTATGTACGGGTCAATGATGACGTTGTGGCTCAGCAGAGCAACAATGCCAAATTGAAAGCGCGTAACGATCAGCTGTTTGCCGAGATTGACGACCTGAACGGCGGTCAGGAAGCGATAGAAGAACGCGCACGCAATGAACTGGGCATGATCAAGCCCGGCGAGACTTTCTATCGTCTGGTTCCTGAACCTTCCGGGCGCAACGCGGCGTCTGCCACACAG